>JAFAIW010000015.1 GCA_019236495.1 Vulcanimicrobiota bacterium
GCCCGAACAGTTCGGAAAAACGTTTCTGATCGAACCGGTCCTGGCTTCGGGCGTCGGCAGCGGTGCGTTTGCCGGACGCGCGTACGATGCGTTTCCGATCCAATTCGAACGTCACGGCAATCGCGTGCTATGGGTCGTTCCGAACACGGACTTCTTTGCGCCCGCGGGTTCGCCGGTCGCCCGTTCGCTGTCGCTTTCGACGGGCGAGTCCGTGATCGGCGCCTCAGCGATTGCCGGCGAGGATCCGGCGAGCAAACACGTTCTCTTCGCGCCGACGCTATTGCTGACGGATTTCGAAGGAATCGGCGCGGAGTTGGGGCGCCGGGCCGCGCCGCCCCCGCCGATTGCCGGCGGGTTCGTCATTCGCATCGGCGGAGCGTTTTCGGTGGATGCGTCACGGACGTACGTCGACGTCGCCAAGGCGTTGCCGGCAAACGACGAGCTGACGGTCGTCCTGGGATTCACCGGACCGGAAAACGCACTGTCGACCGTTCCCGACTCGCGCGGATTTTCGATCCGAATGCACTATAGCGTGATCGCGCAACCTGCCGATGACGGCTACGTACCGCGCTTGGCGGACGATCGCGTCGGCTATCTGGATTTGATGCAGAAGCGCTATGGGAGCGATCAGTGGAAGTCGCCGACGGTCCACTACATCGCGCGCTGGGACATGCGCAAAGCGCCGATCGTGTTCTACCTCACCGATTCGATCCCGCCGCAGTACCGGGACACGATTCGCAACGCTCTGCTGGCGTGGAACGATGCGTTCGCGCGCATCGGCATAAAGCACGCGATCGACGTGCGGAATCAACCTTCGGATCCGGCGTGGGATCCCGATGATGCACGCTACTCCACCGTGCGCTGGATCACGAGCGACAAGCCCGATTTCGGCGCGTACGGGGGAAGCCTCATCGATCCGTACACCGGCAAAATCTTGCGCGCCAGCATCGTCGTCGACGGTGAAGACGTCCGAGCGGCGACGCGCGGCTATCGCGATTTCGGGATCGCGGCTCACGCGTCGCCGGGGGCAGATTGCCTGGCCGTCGATTGTTCGTACTCGACGGAATTTGCGGATGACGCGGCCTTCGGCAGAATCGCGCTCGCGACGCAAGGCGTGGCCCTGAATGAGGAAGAGTACGCCCGCGATTGGATTCGAGCGTTAATCCTGCACGAGTCGGGACACACGCTGGGGTTGCGGCACAATTTCGAGGCATCGACGCTCTACTCGATCGCGCAGCTTCAAGATCCGCGGTTCACCGCAGCACACGGCATCGCGGCGTCCGTCATGGACTATTTGCCCGTCAACATTTCGCCGCAAGGCGCGCGCCAAGCGTCGTACTTCCAGTTGCGCCTCGGGCCGTACGATTACTGGGCCATCCGGTACGGTTACGTGGCGGTCCCGGGCGTGCACCGGCCGGATGACGAGCGGGCCGCCTTACGCGCAATCGCCCGCGAGAGTTCGCGCCGGGAGCTGCGGTACGGCACCGACGAGGACGCGGCCGGCGAAGGCAACATCGACCCGCGCATCAGCGTCTTCGATCTCTCCTCGGATCCGCTCGCCTACGACGAGCAACAGTTCCAAGTTTCGGACGAATTGGTGCACAAGCTCGATCGCGTTTTCCCAAAGAACGATCAAGAGTATTACGAAGAGCGCCTCTCGTTTGCGACGATCATGCGCAACTACGTGCGCGCCGCAACGCTCGCCACCCGGTACATCGGCGGCGCGTACACTTCGCGTTCGCATCGCGGCCAGCCGGGCGGGGCGCCGCCGTTCGCGCCGATTCCGCGCACCACCGCGCATCGCGCCTTTACGATCTTGGCGAATCACGTGTTTTCCAGCAGCGCCTTTGCGTTCTCACCCGCCTTGATGCGCGATCTCGGGAGCGATCACTTCGGCGATTTCTCACCGGTCGGCGGTGCGCAACGGCCCGACTTCCCCGTGTTGCAATATATCGGCGCGGTGCAAGACATCGTGCTCAACCGGCTGTTCGATCCGTATTCACTGGCGCGCATCGCCGACTTCGAAGCCGAAGGCGGCCATTCGAACGGCGGCATGCGCCTGTCCGACATCTTCGAGTGGAGCCGCAGCGCAATCTGGGACGACGCGCAGGGACGATCGAGCATTCCGGCCGCCCATCGCGAGCTGCAGCGGCGCTTCACCGATCTCATGATCTTGATTCAAGCCGTACCGTCGCAGCAGATCACGCTTCTGGGCACGCCGCGCGAAGTGCAAGCCTTGGCGCGATACGAGCTGCGCCTCATCGGCCGTCAAGTCGCGGTCGATCTGGACCGCGCCGATTTGGACGTTGGAACGAGGGCACACCTCGAAGACGTCAAGGCGCGAATCGGCCGGGCGCTTTCGGCTGCCAACGTGCAGGCGATCTAGGAGCGCGCCATCGATCCGATCGTCGGTCATCGCGTCACGCTGCGCGCTGGGCGCGACAAGGACATTCATCCGCTGTATCGTTTCATCACCGACGCGCAAGTGGCGCGGTATCTCGTCATCGCTCCGCCGGCCGACGAGAAGATGTTCGGCGAGCGTCTCCGCGAGATGTTCTTGACGCGCGAAAGCGAGCACAACTACATCATCGCGGAACGCACGACCAACAACGCGGTGGGCCTCATTCGCATGATTCTTCAATCGCCTTCGGCCGGCAACGTCTCGTATTGGCTCGGGCGTCCGTATTGGTCGCGGGGTTATGCGTCCGAGGCGCTGGGCATCATGTGCACCCTGGGCTTCGTCGAATGGGGACTCGAGTCAATCGTCGCTCAGTGCTTCGCCGGAAACGTTCGCAGCATCAAACTCCTGGACCGGATCGGTTTTCGCAGCGTCGAGGCGCATAAAATCGCCATCGCCGATCCGATGCTTGGCGCGGAACTCACCCTGTCGCTGACGCTCGAGACCTTTTCCTGGCAGCCGCCCCACGTGCAGGTCGTGACGGATGCGGAATAACGCTGCGTCCGGCCGGATCTTCGTGGAATTCTTCCGGCACGGAAGCAACGCGCTGATTGCGGGCTTGCTCTTGGGCGGCGCTGGGATATTCTTGAGCGGCCAGGTGGCGTTACGCGCGCCCGCCGTCGCACTGGGGCTGGTCATTTTCTTCGTCTCGGAATACACCACGCACCGCTTTTTCTTTCACGCGCGGCCCTTCGCGGCGGGAATGGTGCGCCGATTCCAGCACCGCATGCATTACGATCATCACCGCGAGCCGAATCGGTTGGACTTGCTTTTTCTGCCGCCTTGGTTCGTGGCTCCGGTCTTCGCGCTGTACGGCTTGGCGTATTACATAATTACGCGCGACACGGCGATCGCCGTGTCGCTCCTCTTCGGGAATCTCCTCGGCTTGCTGTACTACGAGTGGGTGCACTACGTGGCGCACATCCCGTTCGTGCCGTTAACGCCCTACGGGCGATGGATCAAGAAGTATCACCTGCTTCACCATTTCAAAAACGAACGCTATTGGTTCGGCGTCACGAACCCGAGCATGGACGTGATGGGAGCGACGCTCAAAGAACGCGCCGCGGTCGGCCGCAGCGCGACGGTGAAAGACCTCTTTGGGTAATGCGGCGTTACGCCGCCAGTGAGAACGTCGAGATCGGCCCGGTGAGATTCGCGAGCGTCGTCAGTAGCGTGTCGAATTGACGCATTTGAAACGCCGAGTACGCGAGCGATTGTCCGGTGAACAACTCCGCTTGATACGCTGCGGTGACGAGCGTGAACGGAGGCGGTGCGGGCGGCGGTTGCGGAATGGTGCTGGTGTAAACGTCGACCGGGTCGTTCGCGGGCGCAGATGAATTCGGCGCAGACGATGCCTGCGGCGGACTTGTTGCTGCAGTGAGCGCTAGGGTCGCGTCCTTCGTGACCGGCGCAATGACCGGCGTGTCCATCCTTGTGACGCGCCCCTTAGACGCCGGCCGTTCCCGCCCCTCGCTTCCCGGCGAGAAACTGCGTCCGGGAAGGGCCCGCTGAGGGCCCCTCCCGGACGTTCCCCTGGGGGCGGGGTTAGGCGGCGGCCGAGAAGGTGGACTGCGGCGCGTCGGTTACGACGGTCCGCACGACCGCGTAGTAGTGCACCACGGTCTTGGAGACGCTATCCGTCGTCCGCAGGACGGCGTCGTCGCGTACGGCGGAGGCGCCGTTCGAGCTGCTGCTCGAGGACTGCACGTCTTCGACCGTTACGCTTTGCGTTTCGGATGTGCCGGTGCCGACGCGCGAGATCAACTGCGTGCTGCCGTCGTCGGTCCGCTCGGTCCGATCGGTGGTTTTCACGGTTGCCTTCGCATCGGTTTCCGAAAGCGTCTGACCCGAGACCGCGGTCGAAACTTGCGTCGTCACCGCGCCGTTGTCGATCGTGGTTTGGGCGTTCGACGAAAAGTCGGTAGCGCGCGCCGTTTCACTGGTCACGTGATCCGTGCTGCGCGAGACGGTGCCGTCGCCGTCGCTATCCGGCTTTTGGGCGCTGTGCGTGGTATCGGTGCGGTCGGAAAGCTGAAGGGTCTGTGATTGGCCGCTGGCGTCGGTCGTCACGGTTGTCGTACCGGATGGGGTGCCGCTCTTTTGATCGGCGGCCGTCGACGTGGCGGTGAAGTTGTCGGTGGTTTGCGTGGTGGAGGTCGTCGTTGTGTCGGTTTCGACGATGTAGTCTACGTACGTGGTGGTCGTTTTTCCGTTCGAGGTCGAACTCGAAGCGACTCCTTCGTAGGTGGTGACGGTGTCGCGCTCGCTCGTCGCGGTGGTCGTGGCGGTCGTCGTCCCGTCGGTTTGCGTCGTTCCCTTGGCGACCTTGTCGGAGTCGGCGGTCGTGACGCTGTTCGTCGAAGAGGATCCATCCGTTGAGGTCGCGGTGGTACCGCTACCGGTTTGTTGCAGCGTGACGACCGTTCCGTTGGCTTCGACGACTTTGCCGTCTTGCGTGATGGTGAAGTTCGTCACGGCATTCCCGTCGGAGGTCGAGTTGGACGTTCGGTCGGTCGTGCTGTCGTCGCCCGAACGAACCGTCGTGGCGGTGCCTTTGGTCGTGACGCTGGAGTCGCCGGTCGTGTCGGCCGTCGTTTTGCGGTCGGTGTCGACCGTCGTCGTTCCGGCGGCGTTCTTGATCGTGGCGTGGTCGGTTCGATCGTCCGACGCCGTCGCAACGACGTGCGTATCGACGGTATCGCCCTTTCGAACGGACACGCTCTGGGCCGTACGCGACAGCTGATCGTGAATCACGTCGTCGCGAACGGTCACGTGTTGTTCGGGGTTTGGACGAGAGCTTTGGGTCTCACCCTGCGCGTTCGTGTAGGTGTCGGTTTTGACGTCGACTGTCGCATGGGTGTCGCGCTTCTGACCGTCGTCCGAAATTTTCGTAACGGAGTGCGCCTTCCAATCCGTGACGCTGAGTGAATCGCCGAGATGGCGCTGTCCTTGGTTAGAGAGGTCGAATCCGTTGTGAATACCGTCCATGGTGCATCCTTGGTAGAGAGTGAATGTACCGTAGACTTAAGAACCGGCCGACTCGACACCTTACGGTCTTGTAGCGGCGGGGTAAAGCTCTTCGCGCGCGTTCGTAAAGCTCTGCACGGAATTTTGTAAGAACGGCGAAGACAGCGACAATGGTCGCTCATTGGCCCGTGTTTTTCGACCTGCTGTTGGCCGCCGTCTTCGGCGGAGCGGTGGGCATTCAGCGGCAGGCTGCGCAGAAACCCGCCGGGTTTCGCACCCACCTGCTCGTTTCTCTCGGCGCCTGCGCGTTCGCCGAAGTCTCGCGTCTCACCGGCGACGATCGCATCGCATCGAACATCGTTACCGGCATCGGATTCCTCGGTGCGGGCGCGATCGTACGCTCGGGAATCTCGGCGCACGGATTGACGACCGCCGCCAGCATTTGGGCCGTAGCCGCGGTCGGCGCGGCAATGGGAATCGGCCACACCGCCGCTCTCCCAATCGCGCTCGGCACCACCGCGATAACCTTGCTGACGCTGGCAACTTCCGACGCGCTGCTCGAGCGCACCATGCGGTTTCACCGCAAAGCAAACGTCGTCGTGCGCGTTCGCGGCAACGATCCCAGCGTGCCGGCGGTGCGCGCGCTGGTGGAGCGTCCCGGCACTCGCCTCGAAAACGAAGATCGCTTCGCGGTTCGGGTCGATCCAACGGAGCCGTCGGTCGAGGTGTCGTTTTTCGTCGACGCGAGTCCGCAGGTCGAACTCGCGACGCTGGTGCGCGATCTCGCGCAACTCCCCGGCGTTTTGCACGTCAGCTTGGAAGAGCCCAGCGTCTCGACGTGAGCTTCTTGCTCAAGTGGCTGGGATTCGAGCGCGCTCCGCAAGCGTTCGACGTCCGCCCGTCGCGTACGATCGTCTTGGAGCTTTCTGCCGAGGCGGCGTTCGACGTCGTGTTGCGCGCCCTGGATGCTGCAGTCGGCGCGCAGATCGAAAGCGCCGACCGCGAACGCGGCACGATCGATGCGACCTTCGGCTTGATTTTTTCCGAGCGCATTGCATGTTCGCTGCGCAGTCTCGCTCCGGGTAGCACGGAAGTCGTTCTCGAATCGCGGCGCCGCGCCGCCGCGCGGCCTACCACCGATCGCGACGTGTTGGATCGACTTACCGAGTATCTAACGCGCGACGCGGCGCGTGAGGAAGAGCGGAATCGCGAGCAGCTGCAACGCGACGGAGAAAACGACGAGCCCGACGAGCGAACGATCCAGCAATAAGCCGGCGACTGCGCTCCCCAGAAACCACGCGATGCCGAAGACCAGGTCGTAAAGCCCGAAGGTCGTGGCCCCGCGACGCTGCGTGATGACGGACGCGACCAGCGCCAGGACGAGCGAATCCGTCACCGCGGTGCCGACGCCCCACAACGCCGCTCCCGTCATCGCAAACGCCCCGTTTCCCAAAAACGCGAGCGCCGTTGCAAGCGACGTGAGGACGATTGCGAGCGTCATGACGCCTGCTCCCGCGCGATCGAACCATCGTCCGAACAGGGGTGCGCTCACCGCCGCAACCGCCATCGCGGCCGCAAATTCTACCGAAATCATGGAAGCGCTTGCGATGTGATCGCGTTGAAACCGAAATGCGATGAGCGCGAAGTCGACGAGCCCCGCTGCCAAGAACGCGCCGCCCGCGGCGTAACGCCAAAACGCGGCGCGATCGCGCAGCGCCGGCCCTTCCGCGTTGGGGTTTTTCGGGGTCAACGTTCGACTTGCAATCGAGGCTGGAACGAGCGCGAGCAGCGTTACGATCGCGGGCACGATGAGTACGCCGAAGCCCACGGAGAAACTTCCGCTGCGAGCGATTGCCAGCGCCACGATCAACGGCCCCGTCGTCGCGCCGATCTGATCGAGCATCTCGTTGAGCCCGAACGCGCGGCCGCCCCCGATTTCGGCCCCGGCTTGCGCGAGCACGGCTGCCACCACCGGTTTGCGAATGCCTCTGCCGACGCGTTCTCCGACGACGAGCCCCGCCGCCGCCGGCCAGGACCCAACAAGTGCCAATGCCGGGACGCACAGCATGTTGATCGTATAACCGATCCACGCATCGATCCAGTACGCGCCGGTGCGATCCGCGATGATGCCGGAAATCGAACGAATTGCGAACCCCGCGAGCTCGCCGCCGCCCGCGATGATTCCGACCATCGCGCCGCTCGCGCCGAGATGCTGCAGAAACGCACCGACCGCGCCGCGGCCGCCTTCGTACGTCATGTCGGCGAAGAGATTCACGATCCCGATCGCCATCACAAAGCGCAAGGCCGCCTGCGCTCGCGGCGATGGTGTGCTCATCGTTCCACCGGAGTGAGTTTTTCCGTTCCGACGTACGAGCGAAGCGCGCGCGGAACGCGCACGGAACCGTCGGCTTCTTGAAAGTTCTCCAAAATCGCCGCAAGCGCGCGTCCCACGGCGAGACCCGATCCGTTCAACGTATGCGCCAATTCGGGTTTGGCGTTCGGCTCGCGACGGAACCGAATGTGCGCGCGTCGCGCTTGAAAGTCCGTGCAATTGGAACACGAGCTAATTTCACGATAAACACCTTGCGCCGGAAACCACACTTCGAGGTCGTACGTTTTCGCCGGGCTGAATCCGATGTCGGCCGAACACAACGCTACCACGCGATGCGGCAGCTCGAGCTCCTCGAGCAAGCTTTGTGCATCCAGCGTCAGGCGTTCCAGCGCCTCCATCGACCGTTCGGGCGCGGTCACCCAGACGAGCTCGACTTTCTCGAATTGATGCTGGCGGATCAGTCCGCGCGTGTCCTTGCCCGCCGCTCCGGCCTCTTTGCGAAAACAGGGCGAATAGGCTGCGTATTTGAGCGGCAGCCGATCCGCTGCGAGGATCTCGTTCGCGTGCAATGCCGTCAGCGGAACCTCCGACGTCGGAATCATGAACGCGTCCGCTTCGGGATCGACGAACATCGCATCCGAAAACTTTGAAAGTTGCCCCGTCCACCACATCGTTTGCCGCGTCACGAGAAACGGCGGCGCGACCTCGACATAGCCGCTGCGCGCGGCGCGATCCAAGAAAAAATCGACCAGAGCGCGCGCGAGTCGCGCGCCGCCGCCCATGAGCACGGTGAAACGGCTTCCGGAAAGCTTCGTCGCCCGTTCGAAATCGAGAACACCCAAGCGTTCGCCGATTTCGTAGTGCGGTTTCGGCGCAAAGGCAAGCGGTTCGGGCTCACCCGAAGTGCGCAGCACGACGTTCTCCGCTTCGCCGGTTCCGTCGGGAACGGACTCGTCGAGAAGATTGGGCGTTTGCGTCAGCAGTTCGGCGAGGCGCGATTGCGGAGTCTCCGGCGCCGATGCCCGAACGCGCTCCTCCGCCCCGGCGATCTCCGCGGAAAGCGCGTCCAATTTGGGGCGCAGCTCGCGCGCGGCCGTCGCCTTGTCCGCCGCGCGTCCGATTTGCGCGGAGAGCGCGTTCTTCTCGGCTTTTGCGCGCTCGACGTCGGTAAGCGCGGAGCGGTACTCCGCATCGAGGCGAAGAACGTCGTCGACGAAAGAGGGATCGATGCCGCGACGCTTCGCCGATCGTCGAACGCGCTCGGGATCGCGGCGGATCAGAACGATGTCGAGCATGGAGAACGAACGCCGCATTACGCGGAGCGCGAACGCACTCCTACCCGAGCGAGGCTTCGTGCCGGAGCGGCTGCTTGCGCCGAACCAGGCGCTCTCGCTCTACTTTTCGCACGTCGCGCTCGCTCCGGTGGGCTCGGAAGACGTCGGTCTCGACGCCGCCGCCGGACGGATTCTCAGCGAAACGCTGCATGCGGATCGCGACTATCCGCCGATCCCGCGTTCCACGATGGACGGATTCGCAATTGCTTCGTCGCACGCGCCCGGAGCGTTTGCAATTGCCGGCGACGTGCGCATGGGGACCGTTTCCGAGCGGCACTTGATGCCGGGAGAAACGATGCGCATTCCGACGGGCGGCGCCGTGCCCCGCGGCGCCGATGCGGTCGTTCCGGTCGAAGCGGTGCACGTCGACGGAGGGACGGTGCGCGTGGACGCGCCGGTTCCGGCAGGCGACTGCATCACCCCGCCGGGCGACGACATGCGCGCCGGTGAAACCGTGTTGACGCGCGGTACGCGTATCGGCGCCGCGCAACTCGGCGTGCTGGCAACGATCGGTTGCACCGCGGTGCCGGTATACCGCCGTCCGCAATTCGCGATTTTATCGAGCGGGGACGAGCTCGTCGATGCGTCAGCGACGCCGGGTCACGCGCAGATTCGCGATTCGAATCGCTACGCAATTGCCGGAGCGCTCGCCGCGATGGGAGCCATCCCGCGCCATATTGCGACGGTGGGCGACGATCCGGCGGCGCTCGAGCGGGCCGTAGCGGGGGCGCTCTCGTGGGCTGACGCGGTGGTGCTTTCCGGCGGCTCGTCGGTAGGTGCGGCGGATTACACGCCGCGCGTTCTCGACGGATTCGGACCGCCCGGCGTGGTGGTGCACGGGCTGCGCGTGAAACCGGGGAAGCCGACCGTCTTGGGAGCCGCGGGCCGCCGGCCTCTGCTGGGTCTTCCCGGGAATCCCGCCTCGGCGCTCATGATTCTCGAAGGGGTTGCCGCGCCGATCGTGGCGGCCCTGACGGGCGCGTGCGACGCGCCGCGCGAGATCGCGGCCCGCGCCGGTTGCGCCATCCGCGGACGCCCGGGTTGGACGTGGTTCGTTCCGGTTGCGCTTTCGCGCGGCGATGAGTGGCCCGTCGCAGAGCCGCTCGGGATCCGTTCTTCGTTTGTAAGTCTGCTCGCGCGTGCCGGCGGGTACGTCGTTGTCGGAGAAGACGGCGCAGGGGCGGCGGCAGGTGAACCCGTACGCGTACGGCTCTTCTCTGGAGGCTCCGGATGACGTTTCGCTCCTTAGGATTCGCCTTCGCGGCCGCGCTCGCGGGCTGTTCTGCATCGCAGCAGCAGTCGGTACAGTCGCTCGCGAGTGGTGCGCCGCAGCAGGCGCACGACGTGGTGCTGGCCGCATCCGTCAAAGCGAAACTCGCCGCGATCGATCTCGATTCGGCGACGAACGTGGGAGTTCGGGTGGATGACGGACGCGCATTGCTGACCGGAAGCGTCAAGAATCCCGCGCAGCGCGCCGCGTTCGAAAGCGCCGCCAAATCGATCGGCGGCATTCGCAGCGTGGAAGATCGCACGATCGTGAACCCACACGCGCACAGCGCCGGAGAGCAACTTCAAGACGCGGCGACCGCAACTGCCGTGTCGGCCAACATCTTGGCGCAGGCCGGCGTCAACGCGTTCAAGGTTCGCTCCACCGCGCGGGCGGGAGTGGTCACTCTGACGGGCGACGTACCGACGCAGGCACTCAAGACGACGATTCTCGAATCCGCTCGAAAAACGCCCGGAGTCAAAACCGTCGTCGACCACCTCGTGGTGAAATGATTCCCGAAATGCCCATCTTGCGTGCCACGCCTGCCATCGAAGCAATCCCGCCCATGACGCCGTTCATCGGGCCGGAACAGTTGATGCGCGAGGGCAGCCACGCACGGTTGTTGCGTCTTGGAGCAAACGAAAGCGCTTTCGGTCCCTCTCCAAAAGCGGTTGCCGCGATGAGCGCGGAGTTACCGCACCTGTCGTGGTACGGCGACCCGGAATCGTTTGCACTGCGCGAAGCGCTCGCCGCACGTTTCGGGTGCTCCCTCGAAAACGTTTGCGTGGGATCCGGGATCGACGATTTGATGGGTTTGGTGGTTCGGGCGTTCATCGGGCCGGGGAGCGTAGCGCTCGCGACGCGCGGCACGTATCCGACGTTCGCCTATCACGTCACCGGCTTTGGCGGCGGTCTTGCGACCGTCGACTATCGCGCGGACGGCTTTGTCGACGTCGATGCGCTGATCCGCCGAACGAAGTCGTTGCGTCCCAGCATCGTCTATCTCGCAAACCCGGACAACCCCAGCGGAACGCTGCTGGAGCGGGGGAAGGTCGAGCGGCTCTTCGACGCGCTCCCGGCGCAGACGTTGCTCCTGCTCGACGAAGCGTACGCGGATTTCGTGGAAGCGGAAGCGTTTTTAGGCCCGATGATCCATTCGCAGCTCGTGCGCGTTCGGACGTTTTCGAAGGCCTACGGCATGGCGGGAGCGCGGATCGGCTTTGCAATCACGACCCCGCGCAACGTTGCGACATTTCAAAAAATTCGATTACACTATGGCGTTAATCGCAACGCGCAAGTGGGTGCGATGGCCGCCCTCGAAGACGACGCCTTCGTCGCTCACGTCGTGCAAGAAGTCGCCCGCGGCCGCGACGACTATTATTCGCTCGCCGCGTCACTCGGCCTCGGGACGATTCCGTCGCACACGAACTTCGTGTGCATCGACTGCGGCGACGGGCGAACCGCGACCGCGCTCATGGAAACGCTGTTGCGCCGCGGCGTCTTCATTCGCAAGCCCGCTCTTCCCCCGCTCGAAGGCTACGTGCGCGTTACGGTCGGGACGCCGGAAGAACGCGCGCAGTTTGCCGAACACTTCCGAGCCGTGATTTCCGGATAACATGCGGTTCGCGATCATTTCCGACGTGCACGGCAATCTCGAGTCGCTGCGTACGGCGTTCGCTTTGCTCGAAAGCGAAGATCGGTTGTTGTGTTTGGGCGACATGGTCGGATACGGCCCAAACCCCAACGAGTGCGTCGAGATGATTCGGGATCGGAGCTACGCCACGGTGCTCGGAAATCACGACGTGGCCGCCATCGATAATTTCGGGATCGAATACTTCAATCCGGCGGCGCGAGCCGCAATCGAATGGACGCAAACCGTGATCAACGATGGAGTCAAGGAATGGCTGAACGGTTTGAGTTACGAGGTGCGCGTGCCGGAATATTTGATGGTGCACGGAGCGCCGGTCAATTACTTCGAATACATCATGGACAAACGCGGCGCGCAGCGGGCTTTTTCGAATACCGATGCGCCGATCATTTTCGTCGGACATTCGCACATCGCCGAGTATTACAAGCTGGAGAGCGATGGTTCGATCGCGCACGCACACATGCAGCACGGCGGCGATCTGTGGATCGACCCGAAGGCCCGTTATTTGATCAACGTGGGAAGCGTGGGCCAACCGCGCGACCTCAATCCCGAAGCCGCCTTCGTGTTTTACGATGATGTGACGCGCGTCGTCGAATGGGTCCGGTATCCCTACGCGATCGCGGAAGTGCAACAAAAGATTCACGCGTGTCATTTGCCGGAAACGCTCGCGACGCGGCTGGATTCCGGACGTTGAAACGCGAGGTCCCGATCGACGACGGACGGTGTTTTGCATGCGGACCGGAGAATCCGATCGGCCTGCGGCTGCGGTTCGAGACGCTCGACGAGGCGCACGTCCGTGCCGAGATCGTGCTGGCTACCGATTTCGCCGGGTGGAAGGGAATCGCACACGGCGGAATTGCGATGGCCTTGCTCGACGAAGGGATGGCCCACGCGGCCGCAGCGGCGGGATTTCGCGGAATGACGGGCAGCATGAACGTGCGCTTTCGCGCACCCGTTCCGCTCGAACGCACGCTCGCCGTGACCGGCGAGGTGCGCTGGATCAGGCGCAACGTGCTCGGCCTGCACGCCGAGGTGCGCGAAGACGAACGCCTGCTGGTCGAGGGTGACGGGAATTTCGTTGCCAAGGGCCGTCTCGACGAAGCCTCCGATCGCCGGAGCGCACCGGCGTGAAAAATGCGAATCCGGCCATCGACAACCGCCGCGCGCGTCACGAATACCACATTCTCGAATCGCTGGAAGCCGGGATTGCGTTGACCGGGACCGAGATCAAGGCCCTGCGCGAGGGCGGCGTCAGTTTGAACGAAGCGTACGCGCGCGTTCGAGACGGTGAGATGTGGCTGCTGGGCATGCACGTCCCCCCGTATAAGGAAGGGAGCTTCTCGAACCACGAACCAAACCGGCCGCGCAAGCTCCTCCTTCATAAGGAACAGATCGTTCGCCTCGGCAGCCGCGCCGCGGAAAAAGGCTTGACGCTCGTGCCGCTGCGGCTCTACTTCACGCGCGGAAAAGCGAAAGTCGAGATCGGCCTTGCGCGCGGCAAGAAACTTTGGGACAAGCGCGCCGCGGCGGCGGAGCGCGACGTCAAACGCGAGCTGGCGCGCCATGCGCGGCGCTAGACCGCAGCGCGCGCTCGAGCTGACGCTGCTGCGCGACGTGCCGCTGCGCGATGGAGAACGCGTTGACGTCGCCCTTTCCGGCGGACCGGACAGCGTTGCGTTGGCGGCCGCCCTCCACGCCGCCGCCCGCACCCGGAATTACGAGCTGGCGCTGGTCCACGTCAACCATCAGCTCCGGCCCTCGAGCTGGCAGGACGAAGCGGTGGCGCTTCGAGTGGCCGCCGCATTGCGGCTCCCCATCGAGGTCGTCGCGCTCGATGAGGGACCGCGCGACGAAGGATCGCTCCGCGACCGGCGGTACGCGGCGCTGCTCGCCGCCGCGCAGCGGCGTGGTGCCACCGCGCTTGCGACCGCGCACACCGCCGAGGATCAAACTGAGACGCTGCTCCTCGCGCTCTTTCGCGGCACCGGCCCCGAGGGACTCGCCGGAATTCCGGCGCGCCGCCCGCTCGGCGCGGGAGTGGACCTGTGCCGTCCGTTCCTCCGCGTCGATCACGTGACGCTGCGACGCTATGCCGCCGGGCAGGGACTGCCGTGGGCGTTGGATCCCGCGAACGAAGCCGCCGATTACCGGCGCAATGCCGTCCGCCAGGCCCTCGCGGAGCTACGGCCCCTCTTCCCGGGGCTCGACCGGGCGGCGGCGCGCGCGGCGGAGCTGGTGGCCGCCGAAACGAGCGGCGACGAGCGGGCGCAGCTGCGCCGGGGCGTCCGCGAGGCGCTGCGCCGGAGGTCGGGGCTCAAGGACGTCCACTTCGAGCGGATCGAGGCCGCCGTGCGGGCCATCAGCGAAGGGCGATCCGGGACGTTCGAGCTGCGCGGAGGGCGAGCGCTGATCGTCGACGACGGCCAGGCGCGCGTGGAGGAGGTAGAGCGGCCCCGATGAGCTACGGCGAGGCGATCGAGCGCACGCTGTTCACGTCGGACGAGATTCGCCGTGCGGTCGAACGCCTGGCGGCGGCAATCGGCGCAGACTTCCGCGGGCAACCGTTGCTGTTGCTCGGCGTGTTGAAAGGAGCGCTGTACGTCACGGCGGATTTAGCCCGCTCGCTGTCGTTGCAGAAGGATGGTCCAAGCGAGATTCGCATCGACTATCTCGCGGTAAGCAGCTACGGGAACGCTGCGCGCAGCAGCGGAGAGGTGCGCATTCTGCGGGATACATCCGAAAACATAACGGGAAAGAACGTCGTTATCGTCGAGGACATTGTTGATAATGGGCACACGATCGCGTACCTCGCGGGGCTGTTGCGCGATCGCGCGCCGCGGTCTCTGCGCACTTGCGTGCTGTTCGACAAGCCGTACCACCGGCAAGCCTCCGTTACGCTCGATTATGTCGGCCTTACGGCGCCGGACGCGTTCGTCGTAGGGTACGGTTTGGACTACCAAGAAAGGTACCGCAATCTTCCTTTTTTGGCACTGTTGCGTTCCTGGGTATTTTCAGAGTAGGTTTCCGTAAATCGTGGGCAAGCATATCAAGTCGATTCTCCTGGTCCTGATCGCGATCATCGCGGTATTTTTGATCGTCGAGCGGGTCGTGCTGCCGCAGAGCAGCAGCACGCGGCTGACGTATAGCGACTTCTATCACCGAGTCCAGCAGAATCAAGTCAAAGACTTTCACGCGACCAACCACGATGGTATGGGGAAGCTGAAAGACGGCACGAACTATTCCGTGACGGTCCCCGACACCGGATATCAATTCTCACAATTCCTCGAGCAGCACGGCGTCAATGCGGATTACGAACAAGCGAACAACGGGGCGTTGCTCGGCAATTTGATTAGCTTCGTGCCGCTCATCTTGATGGGCGTGTTGCTGTTCTTCATCCTGCGCCAAGCGCAAAACGGCGGAAGCCAAGCGCTCTCGTTCGGACGCAGCCGCGCGAAAATGCTTTCGGAAAATCGTCCGAAAGTGACCTTCAACGACGTGGCCGGCATCGAGGAAGCCAAGCAAGAGCTGCAAGAAGTCGTCGAGTTTCTGAAATATCCGAAGAAGTTTCAAGCGCTGGGTGCACGCATTCCCAAAGGCGTTTTGCTGCTCGGGCCGCCGGGTTCCGGAAAAACGCTCTTGGCTCGTGCGATCGCTGGTGAAGCTGGCGTACCGTTCTTCTCGATCTCCGGCTCCGATTTCGTCGAGATGTTCGTCGGGGTGGGCGCTTCGCGGGTCCGCGATCTTTTCGATCAGGCCAAGAAATCTGCGCCGTGCATCGTCTTCATCGACGAGATCGACGCGGTCGGGCGGCAGCGCGGCGCGGGTCTCGGCGGCGGTCACGACGAGCGCGAACAAACCCTCAACCAATTGCTGGTCGAAATGGACGGGTTCGATCAAAACACCGGCGTGATCCTGATCGCCGCGACGAACCGCCCCGACGTGCTCGATCCGGCGTTGCTGCGCCCCGGACGCTTCGACCGGCAGATCGTGGTGGACCGCGTCGACGTCAAAGGCCGGGCCGCCATTTTGGCCGTTCACGCGCGCAACAAGCCGCTCGGTAAAGACATTTCACTCGAAACGCTCGCCAAGCGCACGCCCGGATTCTCGGGTGCCGATCTCGAGAACTTGCTCAACGAGGCCGCGCTGCTGGCCGCACGTCAAGACAAGACCGTCATCGAGATGGAAGATTGCGACGAAGCGATCGATCGCGTGATGGTCGGTCCGGAGCGTAAGTCCGTCGTGATGTCGCAGAAAGAAAAAGAAGTCGCGGCCTATCACGAGTCGGGTCATGCCATCATCGGCGGAATGCTGCCACACAGCGATCCGATTCACAAAGTGACGATCATCCCGCGCGGGATGGCGCTCGGCATTACGTGGTCGCTGCCGGAAGACGACCGGCACAGCGTCACCAAGGAACAGTTGCTCGCGCAGATCACGATGGCCCTCGGCGGCCGGCTGTCCGAGGAGATCAAATTCAAAGACGTCACGACCGGTGCGAGCAATGACTTTGAGAAGGCGACCGAACTGGCGCGGCGGATGGTGACGCAATACGGCATGTCCGAGTCGCTCGGACCGATTCAATATGGCCGCGGCAACCATCAAGTATTCCTCGGACGCGATTTGGGTGAAGAGCGAAACTACTCGGAAGAGATCGCGAGCCGCATCGATCTCGAAGTCCGAAAGATCATCGACATGTGCTGGAATCGAGGAAAAGAAATCCTCGACGAGCATTGGGGCAAGGTCGAGCGCATGGTAGAGTCGCTGCTCGAATACGAAACGGTGGAAACCGAGGAAGTGCGCGCGATTCTCGATGACCGTCCGTACACGCGCGAAAGCGGACCCACCGAACCGCCGGCCGCTCAGCCGGAGAAGCCCGCCGAAGGGAAGCGCTCGGCGGCGAAGCGTTTGCCGCCGAACATCTCGCCAGAACCCGCATGAGCTTGCGCGGCCTCGCGGCGATGTGCCTTGCCGGCACGTCGCTGTTTTTTTTCTCCGCGCCGCTGCGGGCGGGCGCCACCGTCGAGCGCAGCACGACGCCGAACGGCGCAAGCTATATCGAGCTCACCGACGATGCAATTCCTACGACCGCGATGGAACTCTGGTTTCGCGTTCCGTCGATCGGCTTCGGCACCGCTCCGCAGCCGGGCATCGCGCGCTATGCGGCCACGGCGATCGCCGCATCGAAACTCGGAAGCGGCACATCGCTCTCCACGCGCGTCCAGGAGTTGGGCGGAAGGTTGAGCATCGGCGCCTATCCCGATGCCGTCTCGGTCGCGGTTTCCGTTCCCGCCGCCAGCGCGCCCGACGTCATGAAGGTCCTCACCGATGCATACTTCAGCGGCGTCGTCACGACGGAGGGGATGCACTTGGCACTGCGCGATCTCGCGATCGCGTCCACATTGAAACGCTTCGATCCCGAGCAGACGCTGCACGACGACGTCTTCGCGCAGCTCTTTGCTTCCGGTCCGGCGCACTATCCGGCGCTGCCCGACGATGTGAATCCGCTCCAGAAGGTCAAAATCGACGATCTTCGTGCGTTCGTGCAGCGCGGCTTCCGTTCGTCCAATGCCGTGATCGCGGTCGCGGGCGGCGGTGCAAACTTGGCGCATTCGGTGGCCGCGATATCGCCCTCGGGAACGGGACCCGAGCAACCCGTCGGTTCCGCCGTGACGTCGACGCGTACGCCCGCTTCCGGAACGTTTGCCGAGGACGGGGTTGGATTTGGATGGTCGGGTCCGCCGATCGCGGACGCGCGCGCCGCAACCGCGATGGATTTCATTTCCGACTATCTCTTCAACGACGACACCGGTCTGGTAACGACCGGCGCCGGCGCGGAGCTGTTCGTTTCCGGCCAATTCGTGACGCTGCACGACCCCGGGGTCATGATCGTCTCGATCAGCGGCAAGGGCTACGATGCGATGGAAAGCCGCGCGCTCGATGCGATCCAGGCAATGCAACGTCCCCTCGATGCCGCAACGTTTGCGATTGCGTTGGCCGCATTCGAATATCGGATTGCGGGCGACGTGCAGACGCCGCTGTCGCAAGCGGACAATTTCGGATGGTATGCGATCGAAGGCAATCCGAGCTACGCGCCGAGCGACGCCGGGGGCGAATACCTGCGCACTGCCGCGTCGCTCGATCCGCAATACGTCGCCCAAGTCGCCAAACGTTATCTCGAGAATCCGGTCGTCGTGCACGTGAAGGGCACGCAACCCAAATGAGGGCATTTTCGCGCGGTCTCGTTTTTTTCATCGCGTGTGCGTTCGCACCGGCGCCGGTTTGGGCGATTCCTTCGGACGTCACCCATTACGGCAAAGCCATCGTCATCGCGCAACCGGACGAAACCTCGACGCTGAGCGGAATCGAGCTTTTCGTTCGCGCGGGCCTCGACCGCCAAACGCCGCACGAAAACGGACTCGCCGCGCTCGTGGCAGAGTGCGTCCTGCGGACTTCCGTCGGCAAACCCGCGGCGCCGTTACGCGACGCCGTCGCCCATTTAGGCGGCAGCCTCACCTACACCGTCGACGGTACCGACGTGCGGTTCTATGCCGAAGGGCTGTCGCGCAACGTCCCATCGGGCGTTTTGCCGTTGTTGACCGAAGCGCTGCGCGCGCCCGATTTCAGCGTCCCGACCCTCGCCGCCGCGCGCACGGCGCTCGATCGCAAGATCGCCGACAATCAGCGCTTACCGCTGACCGTCGGAATGGAGATGCTCAATTCCGCGTTCTTCGTCAATTCCGATGCGGGATTGCCGCAGTTCGGTTTACCGAGCACGCTCGCCGCGCAGACGGCGGCCGGAGCCGAGGCATTCTACCGTGCGAATTATCGGCGCGACGGGGCCGTCGTCAGCGCCGTCGGCGCACTTTCCAATCTGCCCACGACGCAACTCGAAGCGCTGCTCGACGTGCTTCCCGCCGGGAGCTCCTCGCCCGCCAGCGTGTCGCTCTCGAGTTTGCGCGGCGCGTCGCGGCACTTGGTCGCGCATCGCGACATCAACGTTCCGTGGCTGGTCGCGCAATTTCCGGCCCCTTCGATCGGCAGCCGCGATTTCGGACCGATGTTGGTCTTGTCGGCATTTCTCGAACGCGCAACCAGTGAAGTCGCGGAGAATCCGACCGTTACGACCGTCCCGTTTGCCGATCGCGCGGTCGGAACGTTCTATAATTTCGACACTCAGCCGGCGAACGTCGTTCTTTACATCAACGGCGGCTTCGGCGATCCGTCGCGCCCGTTTGCCACGGCGCTCTCCGTCGTGCAGATCTTTGCGCGCAGCAAGCTCGCGGGTGACATCGGTTCGCTAAAGACCGCTGCGGCCGGCAACTATCTGCAGACGGCGACGACGCTGGAGGATCGCGCCTGGCTTGCGGGCGTTTTCGCGATGCAAAGCGGTTCGGCGGATTACGTCAGCGGAGCGCTGAACGCCATCGAACGCGTGACGCCCGCGGACTTGCAGCGCGTGGCGCGCGCGTATCTCTCGAATCCCACCGTCGCGATCGTTCTGCCGCGCGACGAGTCGTTGCCTCCCACGTAGAGCGCTCGCAGCCTCTGAGCGTCGCGCTCGTCCACGACTATTTGAATCAGCGCGGCGGCGCCGAGCGGGTTTTCGCGCACATCGCCCGCGCCTATCCGGAGGCGCCGATCTATACCGCCCTCTTCGATGAATCTGCGGTCGGAGAATTCATCGACGGCGAGCGGGTTCGTGCTTCGTGGCTGGCACATTTGCCGGGAGTCAATCGCTACTTTCGGACGCTCGCGCCGTTGTATCCCGGCGTCTTCGAAAGATTCGATTTGCGCGAGTACGACACGATCGTCAGCTCGACGACCGCATGGGCCAAGGGCGTGCGCTTCGCCGCCGGCGCGAAGCACGTTTGCTACATCAATACCGTGAGCCGCTTTGCCTTTGCCTACGATGCATACGTCGACGGCAATGCGGTGCGCTCGCTCGCGCAGCCGCTGGTAAAGCGACTCGTGGAATGGGACCGCGTGGCGGCCATGCGCCCAACGGCGTACATCGCCAACTCGCGCAACGTCGCCGATCGCATCAAACGCTACTACGGCCGCGACAGCTATGTCTTGCATTGTCCCGTCGACGTCGACCGTTTCGCGCTCGGTCCGGGAAGCGGCGACTACGCGTTCGTGGCATCGCGCCTGCTTTCGTACAAGCGGATCGATTTGGCCATCCGCGCGTGTGCGCTCGTCAAAATGCCGCTGCTGATTGCCGGTACCGGACCCGCGGAGGCGGCGCTTCGCCGCTTGGCGCGCGGTTCGGGTGCGACGCTCTTGGGTTACGTTCCCGATGCGCAGCTCAACCAATTGATGGGCGACGCGCGCGTCGTCATCGTTCCGGGAGAAGAGGATTTCGGGCTCGTTCCGCTCGAGGCCGCCGCGACCGGACGTCCGGTAATCGCCTACCGGGGCGGCGGCGCGCTCGAAACCGTGCGCGACGGAGAAACGGGGCGATTTTTCGATGCGCAAACGCCTGAAGCGCTGGCCGCCGCCTTACGCGATTTCGCGCCCGAAGACTACGACCCGGCGGTATTACGCGCGCATGCCGAGCAATTCGCGCCGGCCGCGTTCATCGCGCGCTTTCAGCACATCGTCGAAGAAGTTCGGCCGTAACGCGAGCGGCCGCGTCGCGATCGACGCGCGCCGCGCGCGCGAGACTGCGGCGCTGCAAATCCGCGCGGGTGCGTTCGTCGTCGATCGCCATGCGCAGCGCGCCGGACCATGCGAGGGCGTCGTCCGGCGGCGCGAGCAACGCGGCGCCGTCGCAGGCTTCGGGTAAGGCGGTTGCGTTCGACGCGATCACCGCGGCTCCGCACGCCATGGCCTCGAGCGCTCCGAGCCCAAACCCTTCGGCCAGCGACGGCACTGCGACGACGGCAACGCGGGCGTACCATTCGCGCAGCGCTTCATCGTTGGGTGCGATGCGGTCGTGAAGGATGCCGCTTGACTCGAGGGCGCGCGCGTCCTCACTGCCAAGCGTCCCGGCTACGACCAGCATGACGTCGTTCGCGGGAAACGCTTCGCGCATGCAGTGAATCAGAAAGCGGGCGTTCTTGCGCGGTTCCGGTCCGGCCACGAAGAGCACGGCTCGTTCGAGGCGCTGCGCCGGAACCGGCTGCCACATCGGTTCGAGCACGGGCGGCACGACCGTCGCGTCTCGTCCGAAGCGCGCCGCGACGCGCGCGGCTGAATACGCGGAGACGGTGGCGATTTGCGCGGCATGCCGCATCGCGCGTGCGATCGGACGTTGCTCCCGCCAGCGCGCGATCGGCGAACGATGTGCCGCGTCGAAGGCAAAGAGATCGTGCACGGTCACGAGCGCGGGTGCGCGCACTTGGAAGCGCATCCCGTTCCAGGGATACCACGCGGCATCGAATGCGCGGCGCCGCGCGTCGTCGAGCGTTGCGACCTCGATCCCGGGGCGTTCGGCGCGTAGCTCTTCCGCGGCGTCACGTGACGATACGACGAGCAACGGTTCGATGCCGAGATCGAACAAACGATAAACGACGCCGCGTACGTGGCGGCCCATTCCCCGCCGGTCGCGCGCGAGGTTGCTCGCATCGACCGCGACGCGGAGGTTCAAGGATGGCGCATTTGCGCGTACAGCGCAAGAAAGCCGCCGGCGTTGAAGAGCGCGTGCGCGATCATCGACGTCCAGGCGTTACGGCTGCGATAGTACGCCGTGCACAGAATCACGCCGCCCAGCGCCAGCGGCACGAAAAAGAGCAAATCGGCGTGCGAAAGCCCGAACAACACGCTGCTTACGGTGGCGGCCCACGCAAATGAGCCCGAGCGCATCGCCGCATTGAAGACGAAAACGCGGAAGATCAGCTCCTCCGCGACGGGCGCCAGGACGACGCCGAAAAGGACGAAGACGATTTGCTCTTGTTGCGAGTGAGCTTGTTGAAAGAGCGCGACCGCCTGCTCTTCGTGTTTGGAATGTGCGAGCAGCTCGATCAGCGTTCCCGAAACGTCGACGGCCAAGAACATTCCAAGACCCGCAAGCAGCGCGATTCCGAGATCGCGCGCCTGCGGAATGCGAAAACCAAGCTCGGAAAGCGAACGGCGTGCCGCCCATGGAATCGCCCACAGCAAATATGGGACGAGCGGAGCTTCCACGATGAGTTGCCACGCCGTGATTTGGCCTACGCTGAGGTGCGCAGGATCGATGCGATGTCCGAGCGTTGGATGAAAGACGGCGACGGTGGCGATCACCGCGAAGATCATGATGACGACGACGGCGCCGCCGAGGGTGGCGAGGATCGCGCCGAAACTAAATCCCTTCGGTTCCGAGCTCGTCGGCCAAGGCGGCAAAGTCTTCGAGCGAGAGCTGTTCTCCACGAATCTCCATTTGCAGCGCAAGCGCGCGAAGGGCGTGTTGCACGCGCGTCCGTTCGACGCCGAGTGCGAGTGAGAGACTGTTCGCGAGCGTCTTTCGCCGGTACGCGAATGCGGCGCGGACGACCTTCACAAACATACCAACATCGCGTACGTCGACAGCGGGCCGTGCGCGTCTACGGAGGCGTACGACGGTTGAATGCACCTTTGGGCGCGGATAGAATGCATCCGGACCGAGCGTGAACAGACGTTCCACTTCCATCGCGAATTGCACCGCGACGCTCAAACTTCCGTATGCGGCCGAGTTCGGTTTGGCAACGAACCGATCTGCGACGTCCTTTTGTACCATGACGACCAGCGACTCCGGGCCACGTGGGCGCTCGATGAAATCGAGCAAGAGCGGCGTTGCGATGTTGTACGGCAGGTTGCCGGCGACGCGCCACGGCCGATCTTCGAACCGTTCGTAATCGAAGCGAAGTGCGTCGGCCGCCACGAGCTCCGCGCTCTCGAGGTCGCGGCGTGCGTGGAGAATCTCGACCATCTGCGGATCGATTTCGAGTGCGGTGACGTTCGCGCCGCACGCGAGGAGCGCGGCCGTCAACATTCCGGTTCCCGGGCCGATCTCGACCACGCGCAAAGGCTCGTCTTGCGACGAGCCTTCAGTAGCAGCGCGGGCGATACGGGCGGCCGCACCCGCATCGACCAGGAAGTTTTGCCCGAGCCGTTTCTTCGGGCGAATCCCGAACGCTTCGAGAAGCGCCCGGGGGTGCGTTAGCGTAACCGGTACACCGTCACGACGCGACGGCCGAACAACAACGCGTCGCTGAGCGAGTTGAAGCCCAGATCGATGCGATTGCCGACGATCGCTCCGCCCGTGTCACCCGCGACCGCAGCTCCGTATCCTGGGATATAGAGCTTGGTCCCGAGCGGAATGACGCGCGGATCGACGGCGACGATTCCGTGACCGGCATGATAGCCGATGGCGGTGTAACCGCTGCAACCGGAGCATCCGGCGGTGTAGGCGGTCGCGA
>JAFAIW010000223.1 GCA_019236495.1 Vulcanimicrobiota bacterium
CTCAGCCCGTTCCGGATGCAAGTCCGGAGGGCCGAGTTCGATCGTCGGCGCCAGAATGGGCTGCGCCCCGCGGCGATACAACAGCGCGGCCAGGTCCGCGGCCTGGTGCGTGGGACGCGTCACCAGCACTCTGCGGCCGAACAGCGGAAATGCGTCGAACCAACGGATCTCCTCGCGCAAGCGGACCGCTTCGCCGACGATCGCGACGGCGGGCGCGCCGAGCGGACGCCGCCGCAGTGCGTCGCCGATCGTGCCGAGCGTTGCCACCAGCGTTTCTTGCGTCGGGCGCGTTCCATCGCGCACGATGGCGATCGGCGTCTGCGCCGGGCGGCCGTGGGCGCGGAGCTGCGCGACGATCTCGCCGAGGTTTTCCATCGCCATCAAAAACACCACGGTTTGCGCCGGGTCCGCCAGCTTGGACCAATCGATCGTGCTGGCGTTTTTCGATGGATCTTCGTGACCGGTGACGATCGTGAGGGCCGTGTTGAAATCGCGATGCGTCACCGGAATGCCGGCATAGGCCGGGGCCGCAATTGCGGACGTTACTCCGGGAACGATTTCGAACGAAATGCCCGCGGCGTGCAACGCTTGCGCTTCTTCGCCGCCGCGCCCGAAAACGAACGGATCGCCGCCCTTCAATCTCACGACGTTCGCACCCGAGCGCGCTTTTTCGATTGCGAGGGTGTTGATTTCGTCTTGCGTCAGGCTGTGGTTGCCGCCTTGTTTTCCCACGTAGATGCGCTCGGCGCCTTCGCCGATTGCGGCGAGCGTCGCATCGGATGCGAGATAGTCGTAGAGCACCACGTCCGCCTCGCGCAACAGTTCGGCGGCGCGCAGCGTCAGCAGGCCCGGATCGCCTGGGCCGGCGCCGACCAGATAAACCGTTCCGCTACTCTTCGGCATCGCTTGCAAGTGGTGCGAGAGCCGCCGGTTCGCTGACTTCTAATTCGAACAACTCGTCGAGCACGCGCGCGTGGCTCAACGCTTCGGCGTGATTGTTGACGGCTTTTTCTCGAATCTTCGTTACGGCGGTGTGCAACAACTTTGAAATGATCGTCATCGACATCCCGCGTATCAGCGTCCGCTCGCGCTCGGTGAGCTGGGGACAACGTGCAAAGAGTTTTTGTATTTCGCGGTGACGGATGCGTTCGGCTTTTTGGGTCAACGAGGCAATCACCGGAATTGCCGCCCGCCCCTGATACCAATCTTCGAATCCAGCGACGTATGCGTCGATCAGCTGTTCGACTTCGGGAATCGATTCGCGACGCACGCTCAGGGTGGAATCGACGACGTCTTTCAGCGAATCGATATCGACGAGCTGGACGTTCGCTACGTCGGCGCACGCCGGATCGGCGTCTCGCGGAACGGCGATGTCGACGATGAACAGCGGCCGCTCCGGCCGGGCACGCATCGCATCCTCGACGCGCTCGCGCGTGAGCACGAAGTGCGAGGCCCCGGTCGACGTGATTGCGACGTCGGCGCACGCGAGCGCACCGGCGAGACCCGGCAGCTCGACGGCTTTTCCGAAGCCGACTTCGGCGATGACGTCTTGCGCGTGCGCAATCGTGCGATTCGTCACGTACAGATCGTGCGCACCTTCCGCGCGCAAACGTTTGGCGGCGCTTCGTCCCATTCGGCCGGCGCCGATGAGAACGACCGATTTACCCTCGAGGCTGCCCACGTGCGCTTTCGCGCGATCGATGGCTGCGGTCGCGATACTGACGGAATCGTCCCCGATTCCGGTCTTCGAACGGGCGGCCTTTCCGGCGTTGAGCGCTTCGCGAAAGAGCTTGTGCAGCGATTTTCCGAGCGAACGCGCGTGTTGCGCTTGCGAATATGCGTCCTTGACTTGCCCCAGGATCTCCGCCTCGCCGATGAGCATCGAGTCGAGTCCGGTGCTGACGCGGAAGAGATGTTCGATCGCCTGTCGTCCCAGCAGCGTGTACAAATACGATTCGAAATCCTCGACGTCGCCGTGGCGAAAGTTCTGCAAAAAGCGTTTGAGCTGAGTGACGCCCGCTTCGTAATCAGACAGCTCGGCGTAAATCTCCAGGCGTCCACAGGTCGAAAGCATCACGGCTTCGCGAACCGCCTCGTAGTCGCGAAGAGCGATCAAGGCCTCTCCCATGCGCGCGGCCGGGAATGCGTGCCGCGCGCGAACGTCGACGGGCGCGGTGTGGTGCGAAAGTCCGAGGCAGACCAGCGGCATCAGCGCACTCCGGGAGTAGCGTGCATTTTCGCCGCGAGCGCGTGCAATGTCGCGTCGGCGGCGGCGACGGTGCGATCGACGTCGGCCGGCGCGTGCGCGGTCGAAACGAAGCCGGCTTCGAATTGCGAGGGTGCAAGATAAACGCCGCGATCGAGCATGCCGTGAAAGTACGCGCCGTAAAATTGCGTGTCGCTTCGCATTGCGGAGTCGAGGTCCAGGACCGCATCGGTCGTGAAGAACGTGCAAAACATCGAGCCGGCCCGATACGTGCGGTGCGCCACGTCGTGTTGCCGGAAAACCGACGACAGTCCGTCGCACAGTGAAGCGGTCGTCGCGTCGAGGCGGGCATACGTCGCGGGATCCTGGAGTTGGCGCAAGGTGGCGATGCCGGCTGCCATCGCGAGCGGATTTCCCGAAAGCGTTCCGGCCTGATACACCGGCCCTTGCGGAGAGAGGTGCTGCATCACGTCTGCACGCCCCCCGAAAGCACCGACCGGTAAGCCGCCGCCCACGATTTTGCCCAGCGTCGTCAAGTCCGGAAGGATTTTTTCGCGCTCTTGAACGCCACCCGGCGCGACGCGAAAACCGGTCATCACTTCATCGAAGATGAGCAGTGCGCCGCTCTGGGTTGCGATCTCGCGCAACGTCTGCAAAAAACCGGGCTCCGGCAGCACGAGCCCCATATTTCCGGCATACGGCTCGACGATGATTGCGGCGATCTCGCCGCCGTGCCGATCGAAGGCATGCCGCACGGCGGTCACATCGTTATACGGAAGCACGAGCGTGTCGTGCGCAGTCCCCCGGGTGACGCCGGGCGAATTCGGAACGCCGTTGGTCAACGCTCCGCTTCCCGCGGCGATCAAGAACGCGTCGGCATGTCCGTGGTAGCATCCGGCAAATTTCACGATCTTCTCGCGTCCGGTGAAGCCGCGCGCAAGCCGGATGGCGCTCATCGTCGTTTCGGTCCCGCTGGAAACGAAACGCACCCGTTCGATCGATGGAAAAAATTCGCGAACGAGCTCCGCCAGCTCGCTTTCCAGCTCCGTCGGCGCACCGAACGAGGTACCGCGCGCCGCGACCGATGCGATGGCCTTTACCACGGCGGGATGGGCGTGCCCGAGCACGAGCGCGCCCCACGACATCACGTAGTCGACGTATTCGTGATCGTCCAAATCGCAAATCGTCGCGCCGCTGCCGGACTTCATGAAGACCGGCGAACCTCCGACCGCTTTGAACGCACGCACGGGGGAGTTCACGCCTCCGGCGATCACGTTTCGAGCGCGCGTAAACGCGGAGATGGACCGTTCGAGTCTCATGACGTTCCTCGCGCGCACGCCGCACGATAGTCAGCTTCGGTGTTCACGCCCGCAAACGCGCTCCCATCGCGAAAGTCCACGAATCGCGTTTCGAGCGCGTCGACGACACCCTTCACCGACCGCGTCCCCTGCGTGAAACGTGGCCACGCTTCGCGTAGAAACGCGGCGCGGTCGTAGATCGCGCACAACGGTTCGATAACGGTCCCGGACCGTGCAACGACGGCTTCGTCGCCGTCGCACCAGGCGTAACGCAGCCGCTCCACGATCTCGCGCGTCACGAACGGCGCATCGCCGGCAGCTACGAGAATGCGCCGAACGGGCATCTCGCCGAAAGCGGAAATCATTGCGCCGAGCGGACCGCTCTTCGGCCAACGGTCGATGACGACCGGACAATCGAGCGCGCCGTCGACCTCGGCAGAAAAAGAACGATTGCTCGAAACGAAGATGGGATAGCGTGCGTCGCGCAGTCCCCGATAAACGTGCAGGATCAACGGGGTTCCGTCGACCGGACGTTCGAGCTTGCCCGGCAAACGGGTGCTCTCTCCGCCCGCAAGAACGCACACGCCGAAATCGGCGATCGGCTCAGCCATGCCGCTTTGCAAAGTCCTTGGCGAAATACGTGATGATGACGTTCGCGCCGGCGCGTGCACAAGCGACGAGCGTCTCGTCCACCGCGCGATCGCCGTCGATCCAGCCACGATCCGCGGCCGCGCGCAGCATCGCGTATTCACCGCTCACGTTGAAGACCGCGATCGGGACGTCGAATCGCTCGGCGGCCGCTCGTACGACGTCCAGATACGGCAGCGCCGGCTTGACCATCACGATGTCGGCGCCTTCCTCGATGTCGAGCGCGATCTCCCGCATCGCTTCGCGGACGTTCGGGGGGTCCATTTGGTACGTGCGCCGGTCGCCGAACTGCGGCGTCGAGCCCGCCGCCTCACGAAACGGGCCGTAAAACGCCGACGCGTACTTGGCTGCATATGAAAGAATTGCGGTGCTCTCGAAGCCGCGGTCGTCGAGCGCTCGACGAATCGCGCCGACGCGACCGTCCATCATATCGGAAGGCGCGACCACATCGACGCCCGCCTCGGCGTACGTCACCGCGGTGCGTACCAGCACTTCCAAAGTGCGATCGTTGTCGACGTCGCCCCGGGCGTCGAGGATTCCGCAGTGTCCGTGATCGGTATATTCGCAATTACACAAGTCCGCGATCACGATCGTTTGCGGGAGCACGTTCTTGATCGCGCGCGCACAGCGTTGCACGATTCCTTCGGGGTCGTAATTGCGGGATGCGGCTGCATCTTTGCCGTTCGGAAGGCCGAAGAGCAGAACCGCAGTGATTCCCAACGTCTGGAGCGCGCGCGTTTCGGCGACGGTTTCGTCGAGCGAAAGGCGCGAAATGCCGGGCATGCTGCGCACTTCGCCCCGCATCGCATCGTCTTCGACGACAAAGAGGGGTTGCACTAAGTTCTCCGGCCGCACCACATGCTCGCGGACGAGCGCGCGCATCGCTTCCGTCGTGCGCAAGCGGCGCGGGCGTACGAGCGGACGCAGGAGTTCGTTTCGAATCATGACGTCGCCCACTCTTTCTTCGCGAGGAATTGCTCCACCGTTGCGGCGAGCCCGTCGATCGACGTTTCCGCCGCGACCGCATCGGGCGGAAAACCGGCAGCCCGCGCCGCATCGGAGGACGCCGGCCCCATTGTGATGATCGCGGGTCGCGGTTGCCGGTTGCGCAGTGCCGCGAAAAGCGTCGCGGCGGCGGCCACACTTCCGCTCGAAGGAAGGACGACCGCGTCGGGAAGCCGGTGGAGCTCTGCGGCCGGGGTAACCGACGACCACTCGACGATCTGTGCTCCGGCCTCCCGGAGGGTCTCCGCGAGGCGGCTGGGGCGCGGTTGCGTGCGGCTCACGACTACCAGTTTGCCTGCGAGAGGGGCGCGGAGCATAGCGGCAAGGTCGCGGCCGGCGCGCTCGGCTTCGGCGGCCGTGCGCGCGGTTCGCTGCAGCATGACGCGCCGCACGCGTCCGTCTTCCGCGAGTGCACCGCGCAGACGAAGCTCCTCACCCTCGCGCTCGGCGTGAATGCCGATCGGCGCCGCGCAGCCGCCTCGCAACGCCGCCAGGGCAGCGCGTTCGGCGAGCACGCACAGCTCGGCCTTCGCATCGTTGACCGCGGTTCGAATGAGTGCGGCGTCGGCGCCGGTTCGCATCTCGACCGCCAATGCCCCTTGGCCGGGGGCCGGGACCAGCTCGTCGAGCGAAAACGGAACGACGTAGCGCGCAGACGCTCCGAGCCGTGCCAGACCTGCGGCGGCCAGCACGATGGCATCGTAGTCGCCGTCGCACAACTTTCGCAATCGCGTGTCGACATTTCCGCGAATGTCGTCGTAGCGAAGATCGTCGCGAAGCGCCGCGAGCTGTTCGCGCCGGCGCGCACTCGACGTTCCGACGCGCGCGCCGGCCGGCAAAGCCGCGAACGACGGATATCGCTCGCTGCAAAAAACGTCGCGCGCATCCTCGCGAGTCGAGACTGCGGCGAGCTGCATGTCGGCCGGAAGTTCGCTCGGCAAGTCCTTGCACGAATGCACCGCATAGTGGGCGCGTCCATCGCGCAGCGCAATTTCGAGTTCTTTGACGAACAAGTTTTCCTCGCCGATCGCGGCAAGCGGCCGGTCTTGCACGCGGTCGCCGGTAGTGGTAACCGCCAGCAGAGTGGTCGGAACGCCGTGCTGCGCGATCTTGGCCGCTACGGTCTTGGCTTGAACGAGCGCCAGTGCGCTCGCGCGCGTCGCGCAGACGAGCGCATCGCCGGAACCGATGGCGCTTTCCGCCGCGGTTTCCGCTTCGGTTGTGTTCATCTCGGCGAGCTGCCGCGTATCGAGCGCCGCAAGCGCGCGCATGACGCCGGCGCGCCGTTCTTGCGGAGCGCGTGCAAGAACGACGTCGCGCATCGTCTTCAACGTGCGCGCCGCACGAGCGTAGACGTCGCCGAATTGTTCGGATATTTCCATCGCAATGCGACGGCTGAACGCAGGAGCGTTTCCTGAGGTATCGACCGCAATCGTCATTTCGTCGATCCGCGCGACAGCCGGAAACGTGAAATCTCCTCGTTCCGGATCGCTTGCATCGCACGCCCACACATTCGCGGCACGCGCGTCTTCGACGACGCGCGCATTCACGGCCCGGTCGTTCGTCGCCGCAATCACCAACAGCGCACCGTTCAGGTGTTCGCGCGCGTAGGATGCCGAAACGATCTCCGCGCCGAGTGCGCGCAACGTCTCGAAGAGGTCGCGGTCGACCTCCGGTGCAACCAGCCGCACGCGCGCCCCGGCATCGCCGAGCGCTCGTACCTTACGGCGGGCGACGGTGCCGCCGCCGATGACGACGGCGAGCCGGCCCGATACGTTCAAGTTGATGGGAAGCGGCATGGACTCTGCGACTTCTTCACAAACAGAGCCGACCATGCAGAAGCCCGGGTACGTCGCCTTCATCGGCGCATGTATCGCCGCATTGGTGACGCTTCCAGGTCTGGGCAGCGGCACGCTTTGGGATAACAGCGAAACGGCGTACGGCGAAGTCGCACGCGAAATCTTGCTGTATCATGACGCCGTCGTCATGCATCTCAACGGGGCAGTGTGGTTCGTGCAACCACCGTTATATTTTTGGTTGGCGGCTCTTTTCGCCAAGATTTTTGGAATCGGCACGTTCGCGCTGCGCCTTCCCGCGGCGCTCGCCACAATCGCGATGGGTGCGATGACGGGATATGCGGTCGAACGAAGTGCGGGCGCGCGCGCCGGACTTTATGCGACGATGATTCTCTCGACGAGCTTGATGCAAGCCATCGTGGGGCGCCTGGCAATCATGGACGCACTTCTCGATCTCGCCGTCGCGATGACGATCTTCTGGTGGTTTCGCGCGCTGCAAACCGGCCTGGCGCGATACTTCATCTTTGGGTGGGTGGCAACCGCGTTCGGCGTCCTGGCAAAGGGACCGGTGGCGCTCGTCGTGGCGCTGATGGTCATCGTCCCGTTCTACTTTTGGAATCGCAGGCGCGAGCCGATGACCTTGCCGAGCTGGAAAACGTGGTGCGCGGGGCTGGCATTGTTTGCGCTCGTCGTTGCGCCCTGGCCGCTCATGGTGTTTTTTCGGGTCGGCAGCGGCGCCATCGGGGAATTGATCGGCCACTACACGATCGGTCGCTATACCGGCACCATCGAAAACCAAGCCGGACCGGTATGGTATTACGTTCCGGTGCTCATTCTGGGATTCTTTCCCTGGGTCGCGTTCTTCCCGGCGGCGATCGTCTATGGCATCAATCAACTGCGTCGAGACGCTCCGAACGACGGATTCGACGCGTTGATTCGCCTCGCGCTCGTGTGGATCGTCGTCCCGTTCGTTTTCTTTAGCCTTGCGCAAACGAAGCTTCCGAACTACATCGCGTTGGAAATCCCCGCGCTGGCGTTCATCGTGGCGTTGTATTTCGACTCAATCGTGAAGCGTTACCGCCGTCGTTCGCTGTTGATTTCCTCTGCGGCGATTCCGGTGACCATCGGCTGCTTGGCGGTCGCCATCGTGCTGTTCGCGCACGTAAATCGTTTGACCGCGGACGCGCAGAGCGTTTCGGGTGACCTGATCGCCGTCGGCACGGTGCTGTTCTTGGGATCGATCGTCACCACGCTGCTGTTCCTTTCAGAGCGCACCGCGGTGCATGCCGCGCAAGTGCTGGCAGCGTCGGCGGCCGCGTCGATCGTGCTGCTCGGCGTGGTTGCGTTGCCGCACGCAGAGCGATTCAAGCCGATTCCGCGTTTGGCCGCGGTCATCGAAGCGCGCCGCCAGCCCGGCGACCGCGTCGCGATTCAGGGCGTTCCGGGTGGAAACGCGCTGGTCTTTTACACGGAGCCCGGCGTCGTTGCGGTGGGAGCCTCCGGCGACCCGCATCCGGCCGGCGCGACGAGCGCGCGCGAGGTGATCTGCGCCGCCGAACGCGCCTTCGTGGTGGGATCGCGCCGCCGGCCGACCGACGATCCGGCCTTCGGCCGTAGGCGGACGGTTCTCGCGCAAGACGGCAACGACGCGCTATTTCTTTTCGATGGGCCGCGTTGCACGCAAGTGTCACCGAGATCGTGAACGCGCGCGAACTCGTGGCGGAAGCCATCGACAATTCGCCCGATGCGGTGGCGATCGTGGAAGCCTCGGTCGAGCTGCCCTCGGAACGGCGTCTGATCTACGTCAATCGCGGATTCGAGACGTTTTACGACTGCAATCGCGACGACGCAATCGGCCAAACGACTCACGAATTCTTTCGGACGCGAATCTCGCGCGAAGATTTCGGCAAGACGAACGAAGCGCTCAAGCACACCGGTATCTATCGCCAAACGCGCCGCGTCATGCGCCGGAACGATCCGCCGATTTGGGTCGAGGTGGAGATTTCGCCCATCCCCTGCGAGGATCCGCACCGCATGCGATGGATTCATCTGTCGCGCGATGTCACGGAAACGCGGCGTCTGCAAAGCCGGATGGCGCAGCTCGTTTCGGCGGTCGAGCATGCGTCAGACTTCGTGGCGATCTACGTGCTGCGCGACGACGAGTGGTATTTCGACTACGTGAACGACGCGTTTGCCGCGGCGACCGGTTACGCGGCCGACGAGCTCGTGGGCATGCGCCAGGATGCGCTGGTGGCGCCCTCGACGGGACGCGAACAACTCGCGCGCTATCGCGCCCCCTTGCTCCAAGGGCAGACCGTGCGCGCCGAAATCGCGCTGCAACGAAAGAACGGCGAGGAATTCCTCGTAGAATTCAACTCACGCGCGCTGCGGGAAGAATCGACCGGACAATATACGACGATGGTGAGCGTGCTGCGCGATGTCACTGAGAAGAAGCAGCGCGAAGCCACGCTCGAACACCAAGCCCAACACGATCATCTCACGGGAACGTACAACCGCCGCTATTTGGAGCGAGCTTTACGCGAGGCGGCCTCGGTGGCCCGGCACGGCGGGGCCGACCACGCGCTGCTTTTCGTCGAGGTGGGCGATTTCAAGCGCATCTACGAGCGATTCGGCCAAGAGGCCGGCGATCGCGCCTTTGCCGAGGTCGCGACCGCATTACAAAGTTGCGTGCTCGGATCGGACGTTTTCGCGCGCTACGGAGGCGAAGAATTCTGCGCGTTGCTCTATCATTGCAGCGTGCAAAACGCTCAGCGAGCAGCGCAGCGCATGCTGGATGCAATCGCCTCCGGCACGGCCGGTTCGACGATCGACGTGAGCGTCGGGGTCGTGGCGGTACGCGGAAACTTTAGCGACACGATCAAGCGTGCCGATCAGGCGCGCGCCCTTGCAAAGAAGAGCGGCCGCAACAAGATCTGCGTGCTCTAGCGGGCTACTTGACGTCCGATACTTTGACGGCGCTTCCGCTGTTGCCCCAGGCATGGCGAATGTACGTTGCGACATTTGCGACGTCGGCCTTCGAAAGCGAGGCTTTCCACGACGGCATCTGCCCGTGATACGACTGCCCGTTTACGCTGACGGCGCCTTGCAGGCCGTTTTGTATGATGTCGACGAGCTTTTTCGGGTCGCCGGTCACGACCGGATTCCCGGCCAGCGGCGGGAACGCGCCCGGCACGCCTTTTCCGTCGGCTCCGTGACAACTGGAGCAATTGGTGGTGAAGACTTTTTGCCCGGCCGTGTCTTGCGGCGTTTGCGCGGCTGCCGCATTTCCCGCGCCGCCCGCACCCCCTGGTCCGGTGCTCGTCGTGGTGGCGGCCATCGCGGGTGCCGGCCCCGCGGGCGCCGCCGCTTCTTTTTGCACGATACCCATTTGCGCCCAAATCGTGAGCGACCAAATGATCACGAGCGAAACTGCGGTCGTCAACAAAATACCGCGACGCGAACCGACGTCGCGCGTGGTCGAGCGATCGAGCCACGGTAACAAAACCAAAATGAGGGTGGCGATGCCCGGAATGATGATCGAGCCAACGATTTCGTAATCGCCCGGGACCACTTGCAGCAATCCGAAGAGATCGAGAAAATACCAAGCCGGATACGGCACGAACGTCGCGTTGTTGGGATCCGCTTTTGCGTCGAGGAACGGCGGAAAGAAGGTCGCGAGAAAGAGGATGATCACGAAGACGATGAACGACGCAGCCGCGTCCATCCACATTTGATCCGGCCAGAACCGTCCGGGCCGCAGCGGTCGCGGGTCCTCGACCGCCGGTCCGGCGGGACCGTTGTGGCGGAAGATCGCCAGATGCGCGCCGACGAGCAGGACGAGAAGCGCGGGCATCAACCACACGTGCAATCCGAAGAAGCGGTTGATGGTGAGCGTTCCCATCACCGTACCGTCTTGCGTGAATTGCTGAATGGCCTGACCGATGATGGGCATGGTCGTCGTCAAATTGATGGCGACTTGCGACGCGAAATACGCATCCATGTCCCACGGCAAGAGATAGCCGGTGAGACCAAGCACGAGCGTCACGAGCATGAGCAGCACGCCGACGATCCACTGCAGCTCGCGCGGAGATTTGTACGCACCCCAGATGACGACTTGCAGCATGTGTAGGAACACGAGAGCAATCATTGCCGACGCGCCCCAATAGTGGATACTGAGCACCGCGTGCATGAAGGGATGATCGTAGATGTACTTGGTGGACTCCCACGCCGTGGCGGCCGACGGCGCGTAGAAGAACGTCAGGAAGATCCCGGTCGTGATTTGCAGGATCATCGCAAAGAGCGTCGCGCTTCCGAACACGTACCAGTAGCTGGCGCCGCCCGGGATGTCCTCGGTGAGGAAATCCTTCGTCATAGAAACGAAGCCCGTGCGGCTCTCAATCCAATTCAGCATGCAAGCCTTCCTGTGCTACGAGGTGTACGAAACAACGAGACGGTCCGGAATTGTGGAGCGATAGCGAATCCACGTCACTTCGGCGTCGCCGTCTTTGATGTTGAGCGGCAGCGGATCGAGTCCGCGCGCCGCGGGGCCGGCGATGTGCTTGCCTTCGTAATCGAACTGCGAGCCGTGACAGGGACACGCAAACTTGTTGTTCGCGGCATCGTAATTGTAGCGGCAACCGAGATGCGGACAGATCGGACTGAAGACCGTAAAACCCATCACGTTCGCTTGCGAGTACGGGAACGGCAAATTGAGCTTTCCGTCGGCCAGGAAGATGTCGGGCCGAGCGGCTTTGAAGCGCTCGAGACTCGTCTTGATGCCCCACACCGAAGCCGGCGAGCTTTCTTCGGGCAGGTACGCATCTTTGTTCTTGAGCGTAAAGCTGATCTGAACGGCCTTGTCGGTGGCGGCCTGGAGCTCTTTCCAGCCGGCCGCGTCCAGCGGAGACGGCTTCGCCCCGCCGCTCGAGGTGTCGGGAATCAGCGATCCGACGATCGGGATCGCAAGCCCGAGGCCGATCAAACCGCCGATCGCGACGGTGGCTTTCGCCATGAAGGTGCGGCGCGTGATCTCGTCCGCGGTCTGCGGAAGGTCATACGCGCTCGTTCCGAAGTGCGCATGGCCGCTTCCGGTTGCGTCGTGTGCCAAAACTTCTCTCCGTCGCAGTCGTTGGGTCTGGCGGGTCTTTTGGGATAAGCATACGGCGACCTTGTCGTGAGCGCTCTAACAAAGGTGGCATGCTGAGAGGCGTAGGGTTTAAAAGGCGCTCCGGCCCCGGCGGAGCTTGTCCTGAGCGACGTCGAAGGGCGCCCCCCACTCGGTGGGGCCCCCCAAGCGCGATGCGCCGACACCTGCTCGGTGCGCAAAACACCCCCCG
>JAFAIW010000087.1 GCA_019236495.1 Vulcanimicrobiota bacterium
GACGAACGCGGGCGCGCGCGCAATCCTTTTTCGCCCAAACGGCGTTTCGCATCGATCAGCGAGCGCAGCGCGTCGAAACCATCGGCGGTCACAAGCCCCGCGGCCACGAGTTGCCAGAGTGCCTCCTCGATCTCCGCCGGGAGACGTTTGGTGCCGCGCACGATGTCGCTGAAGAACGGCGCACCTTTGCGCTCGATTTCTTCCAGTACCTCGAGCGATGCGGCCGACAGTCCTGAACGGCCCGTGGCATTGCGCACGATCAGTTCGTCGCTCTTCTCACGCGTGAAGAGCGCAACCGGCGCGAGCTTGGTCGGGCGAATACGGCGCGAACGCTCGTCGTCTTCAAGCGCGGGATGCGCGGAGAGACGCCCCCACATGACCTCACCCGAAATGCACAGTCGATCGAGATATTCGGCGCGATAGCCGGTAACGCGCAGCGGCAATATTTGGGTTTCCCACGCCGCCGCCGGCACTTCGTATCCTTCCAGCTGCCGCACGATTTGTAGCGTTCCGTCGATTCCGTGCAAACGCGAGGCCGGCGCAACGTGTTGCCACCGCTGCAGGAATCGCACGAATTCTGCGGCGGTAACGGGTTCGATCTCGCGCCGCAACTGTCCGATGGTGCGCCGGTGGATTCGCGCGAGCACGCGGCGATTGCACCATTCTTCCGTCTCTCCACCGCGAAAGCGACCGCGCAGAAGCTGGCCTTCGGTCTCCAAGCGAACGAGCGCGGTTTCGATCACGAGCGGCGCAACCCCGAATTGCGCCGACAGCTCCGCGATCGTCAGCGGTCCGCTCGACTCCATCCAGCCACGCAAGATTTCGGCGAAGGCTTCTTCTTGCATCGCCGGCACGGCGCCGGCCGGAATCGCGGCGATCTCCGGTTCGAACGTCGCACCGGAATACGCGACGCACGCCAGCTCGAGGCGCTCTGCGCATACCCAAAACGTCTTTTCGCTCGTGGTAAGCAGCGCGGCGCGGCGTTGCTCGCGCAATGCCTCGTACCATTCGCGCCATGCATCGATCGGCGGCAGTACGGCAAGCGTCATCAGCGCGTCGTGCAGTTCGTCCGCGTCGCGCACGACCGGCCACGACTCCTCGGCGACTTCGGCGATCACCGTCGCATCAAGAATGCCCGCTCCGTCCAAATCGTCGCGAATGGTGCGGCGCAACTGCACCGCGCGAGCGCGGCGTTCTTCGAGCGGCGCGTCGTCGAGGTATGCGTACGGGTTGGCGTTCAGAATTTCGTGACAGAACGGCGACGGCTCCGGCGTGTCGACGGCCACGGTGCGAATCGATCCCGATTCGACCTCGCGCAAGATGCGCGTCAGGGCGTCGAGGTCCATCGCTTCGTGCAAGCAGTTGCCGATCGTTTCGCGCACCAGCACGTGATCGGGAATGCGAATCGGACCCGTCAGGTTTTCAGCGCAGGCGGCCTGATCGGGAAAACACGAGGCGAGCAAATCGTCCGCCCGCATGCGCTGGAGTTGCGGCGGAACCTTACGGCCGTTTCGCATGCGTAGGATCGCCAGCGCGCGCGTTGCGTTCCAGCGCCAGCGCGCCGCAAACATCGGAGCGGGCAACAGCGCTTGCGTCAGCACGTCTTCCACGCTGGCCGACTTCACGAATTCGAAGACGATTTCGAGCGGAAATGCGTGCTGATCGGTCAGCGAAAGCACGAGGCCGTTGTCGGTTGCGGCGGCCTGCAACTCGAGATTGAACGACCGGCAGAAACGTTTGCGCAGCGCCAATCCCCACGCACGATTGATGCGCGCGCCGAACGGCGTGTGCAGCACGAGCTGCATCCCGCCGCCTTCGTCGAAGAATCGCTCCGCTACGAGCGTGTCGACGGTCGGCACCACGCCGAGTACTTTTTTCCCGGCGCGCACGTACGCAACCGCCTGATTCGCGCCGCCTTCATCGACGCCGCATTCGGCCAGCAAGAGCTCGCGCGCCGCCGCATCGTCGCGCGCGTCGATCTCGGCGCGCAAGCGCGACACTTCGTGCGAAAGCTCGATCGTGCGCCCCGGCCCTTCGCCATTCCAAAACGGGATCGTCGGAGCCGCGCCGTGCGCATCTTCGACGCGCACCGTTCCGGGTTCGACGCGCCGAATGCGCCACGAGTTCGTGCCGAGCAAGAAGATGTCTCCCGCGAGACTCTCAATCGCGAAATCTTCGTCGAGTGTTCCGACGAGATGCCCCTCGGGCTCGGCGATCACGTTGTAGTTGGCGTTGTCCGGAATCGCGCCGCCTGAAGTGATGGCGGCGATACGCGCTCCACGGCGGCCGCGCACGCGCCCGTTCACGCGGTCGAGATGCAAGAACGCGCCGTTGCGTCCGCGCGACGTGGCGACGCCGTCTGCCAGCATCGTGACGACGTCGTCGAAGTCTTTGCGCTCGAGGTTCCGGTACGGATACGTTGCACGCGCGAGCGCAAAGAGCTCGTCGAGATGCCACTCATCGACCGCGCAAGCCGCCACGATTTGCTGCGCCAGAATGTCGAGCGGGGCAGGCGGAATCGTGAGCGCATCCATCGCGCCGGAGCGAATCGAGCGCACGAGCGCGGCGCACTCGACGAGCTCGTCGCGGGTGGTGGCGTAGAGGCGACCATCGGGCTTCGCGCCGATCCAATGACCGGAGCGGCCGATACGCTGCAACGCGACCGCGATCGAACGTGGCGAGCCGAGCTGCACCACGACGTCGATCGAGCCGATGTCGATTCCCAATTCGAGCGACGCGGTCGCAACAACCGCGCGCAGCTCGCCGTTCTTCAACTTGTGTTCCGCATCGAAGCGCGCTTCGCGCGAAAGGCTGCCGTGGTGCGGCAAAACCAGGCCTTCGCCGAGACGTTCCGTCAGTGCGAAGGCGACGCGCTCGCTCATGCGCCGCGTTCCGACGAACACGAGCGTGGTGCGATGCGCCATGATCTGCTCCGCGACGCCGTCGTAGATCTCGGCCCACATCTCGTTGCTCGCGACCGGCCCCAGCTCGTCGCTGGGCACTTCGATTTTCATCGTCATTTCGCGGCGGCTACCGACGTCGAGCACCTGCGCGGTTGGGCTCAAGAAGCGCGCGACTTCCTCGAGCGGGCGCACCGTTGCGGAAAGTCCGATTCGTTGCGGCGTGCGTCCCGCGTGCTTGCGCACGAGATCGTCGAGACGCGCCAGCGAAAGCGCCAAATGCGATCCGCGCTTGTCGGCGGCCATCGCATGAATTTCGTCGACGATCACCGTTGAAACGTTGGTAAAGAGCGCGCGCGACTTTTCCGCCGTCAAGAGAATGAAGAGCGACTCCGGAGTGGTCACGAGCACGTGCGGCGGTTTGCGCAGCATCCGTTGACGTTCGACTTGCGTCGTGTCGCCGGTGCGAACCGCGGTGCGAATCGGCGCCAGCGGCATCAGCCGCTGCTCCGCGAGCGCGTAGATTTCTCCGAGCGGAATTTCGAGATTCTTGCGCACGTCGTTCGTGAGCGCTTTGAGCGGCGAGACGTACACCACCGCGGTTTCCTCGGCAAGCGCATCGTCGGCGGCCCGGCGAATCAACCCGTCGAGACAAATCGAAAATGCGGCGAGCGTTTTCCCCGAGCCGGTCGGTGCCGAGATCAGGACGTCGCGGCCGTCGCGAATCAGGGGCCAGCCGCGAACTTGCGGTTCGGTCGGCGTCCAACGCCGCGAAGCGAACCACTCCCGAAGGAGCGGGTGAAAGTCGTCAAGCACGATTGGATGGTTCAACCGCACGTGCGTCCGAAAGGTTTTCATCCGGCCAGTTGAACGCGACCCGCTGACGTTCGAGAACCGTATCGATGTTCAGACCACGGCTTCGCATGAATGACAGCGTTTCACGATGGAGCGCCTCAAAATTCTCCCAAACACGCGGTCCGAGCTCCTGCCGGTGAATCTTGAGCACCTCGGTTAAAGCGACCCACGACGTGGCGACCCGCCCGGAAGCCACGACCAAGAGAACGTCCCGTGCCACGCAGCCCTTCTTTAGGTAGAACCCGATGCGCTCGAAACAGCGAAGCACGGTCAATTCCGGATGCGTGCTTTCGTCCACGCCCCCTAAGAGCGCAACCTCGGCCCGAAACTTCGGATCCTCCATGCGCTGCGCAAGTTCGAACTGAACGAACCGGCGCGCCGCAACTTGAATGGGAAGATCGAGCTCTCGAAACACTTCGAGCGCGCCTTCGAACTCGGTCGCTTTGCGCAGCTGCTCGACCTCGCGCAGTGCAGTAAACGCGGTGATCGCGATGACGATGCACGTGAGGATCGTGGCGACTGCGGTGACGGCTTCCCAGTTCATGTCAATCGAGCTTTTTCGCGCCTACCGGCGTGGGAATTTCCAGCGTTGGGTCGTCGTAGCGTGCGTACTGCAAGGAGAACGTCGGGCCCTGGCAACTCTGGGGACGATACGTCTGCGGGTCGTAGGTGCAGTTGAGCCGCTCTTTCGGTTCGAACTCGTGCGGGTATCGCATGACGAACGTATTGCCTGCCGCCGAAACAACGTCGGGTAAGAACGCATTGCTTTCGAAGCCATCGACCAACTGACGATCCCACGTTTGGACGCCCCATCCTTTGCCGTGGATGCCGTAAACTTGGCTGCCGATGATGATCGTGTCGTCGTCGTTCGGGGGTCCGAGGCCGCTCACGGTCTGGCGGTACCGGTTCGGCGCGACGACGGTCGCGACGAGCATTGCACCGGCCGGCATGCCTTTCTGGTGCACGGTGATTTGAAAGCTTTTCGCGTCGCGCAACGCCGAGCGAATCTTCGCTTGCAGGTCGGAGGCATCGCTCGCGACGCCCGGCTGAGGCGCACTGAACGCCAGCGCACAGGTCAGAAATATCGATATCCAGCGCATGTTGGTTGAGTTTTCTCCTCGTTCCAAGATTACTGCGTGATGCCCCCGAAGGCTGGCGGGTGGTGAACGTTCTCGACCGGCCGCTGCGCGCCATGATCTTGGCGGCCGCGGGCAATTCCGCCGTGCGTCGCTTCGTGAGCGTCCACGGCATGCGGCTCGGCGCGGCGCGATTCGTCGCGGGGGAAACGGCCGGCGACTTTCTTGCCGTCGCGCGTCGCGTCAATCACGACGGATTCGCCGTTGCGGCCGGCATATTGGGCGAAGGGACGCGCGACGAGGCCGGCGCACGCGACGCGACCGAGGAATACTCCGCGCTGCTGCAACGCTTTCGCGTCGAGCGCCTCGACGCAAACGTCGCGCTGAAGGTCACGCATCTCGGCCTCGATCTCTCCCCGGAGCTGGCCTTGCAAAACGTGCGCCGCGTCGCACAGCGTGCCGCAGATTGCGATAATACGATGCGTCTCGACATGGAACAATCATGCTACGTTGACGCGACACTGTCCATCTATCGAACGCTGCGCACAGAAGGGTTTGCAAACGTTGGATTCGTGCTGCAGTCCTATCTGCACCGCAGCGTGTCCGATCTGGAAGCCCTCTTGCCGCTCGGCTCGAACGTGCGCATCGTCAAGGGCGCATACCTCGAACCGAAGGGCGTCGCGTTTCAAGAGAAGCGCGAGGTCGACGAAAACTATGCGCGGCTCGTCGAACGCTCGCTCGTAGACGGGGCATACACCGCAATCGCAACGCACGACGGCGCATTGATCGAGCGCGCGATTGCGTTCGCCGAGCAGCGCGGAATTCCGAAGAGCGGACGGTTCGAATTCCAAATGCTGTATGGCGTTGCCTCGCCGCTCGCGAAAAAGCTGGTGGCCCGCGGGTATCGCGTTCGTCTCGCGGTGCCGTACGGCGACTTCTGGTTTCCGTACTTGATGCGCCGGCTGGCGGAGCGGCCCGCGAACGTCGCCTTCCTCTTGAAGAACTTACTTGCGCGAGGCGGCGCATGAGCGAACTCTCGGGTCCGATCGGCGCGGTGCTGACGCCGCTCACTGCGGATCTTCAGCCCGACGCCGCAAAAGCGTGCATCTATTACCGGAAAGTACTCGACGGCGGCTGCGCGGGGCTCAACGTCATGGGCACGAGCGGCGAAGCGATGTCGTTTTCGGCGTCGCAACGCGTCGCGTTCATGACCGCGCTCGCGCAGGCCGGCTTGCCGCTCTCGCGCATGATGGTCGGAACCGGCAGCGTGTCGCTCGGCGATGCCATCCTTTTGACGCGCACCGCTCTCGAACTCGGATTCGCGGGCGTGCTCGTGATGCCGCCGTTTTTCTACCGCGGCGTCTCCGAAGAAGGCCTCGTCGCGTTTTTCGACCGCCTCAGGACGGCGGCAAACATCCCGGCGGCCCGGCTCTTCCTTTATAACTTTCCGGCGATGAGCGGCACGACGTTTACGGTCGAGCTGGTGCGGCGGTTGAGCGGCGTCGTTCCGATTGAAGGATACAAGGACAGCTCGAACGACCCGGCATTGCAGAACGCCCTGCACGAGGCGTTTCCGAAGCTGCGCATCTTTTCGAATTCTGAAGGCGAGCTGTTACGCGCGCAGCACGAAGGCCTCGCGGGCTGCATTTCGGGGACGGTCGCGTTGTGGCCGCAGCGCGCGGCGACGTTGTGGGAAAAC
>JAFAIW010000137.1 GCA_019236495.1 Vulcanimicrobiota bacterium
ATCGCCATCGGACATCCTCGCGCCGCAACCCTTGCGGCGCTGCAAACGATGGTGCCCGAGCTTCAAAACGACGGCGTCGACTTTACGCTGGTACAGGACCTGGTGAATCCGTAAGCTCCCGAGCCGCCTCGAGCGTTTCTTCCAACATGTTTGCTTGAAAGGCTATCATGTCGTCGACGTGGGCGAAAATCGGATGCGTGCGAAGCGGACCGACGGTATAGGTTCCGCCGACCCGCGTGAGGATTCGCAGGCGGCTCATCGTCGAGAGTGCGGACTTCACCACGCGGTCGGGATGCGCGCGAAGCTCCGGATCCACGAACAGCCGCGGGGGCAATTCGTGCAGCAGCGCTTCGATGGCGGCCGTAAGCTCCGTCTCCGTGAAGGGTTCTCGGCGATCGCGAAGCCACCGCCCGAGGAGTTGGCTAACCGTCACGGGACGCGCCACCTTGACCTCCGCCACGACGCGTTCCTTGTCCGCAATCTTAACGATGCGGTGCAACTGCGACATGCGCTTGGCATTGAACGGATCGTAGCTGATGGCCGCGACGTACACGTCCGCATGGACGGACGCTCGCGGATAGCTGCCGCGAAACGGCAGCATCTTGCCGTCGCGCGAGTAGTTCCCTTCCGGCGTCACATAGAAACTGCCGCCGCGCTTGACGATGGATTCGATTCGCTCGAGATCTTCTTCTACGCCGGCCCGCGTCTCCGCCACAATCTCGTCGCGGTAGGGTTGCTCGATCTCCGTGAGCTTCGCATATGTGCCGTATGCCGCTTCAAACACACCGGCAGTCGCGAGGCGATCCGTGCGCAAATCACCATGCCCGAACCGCTCGACGACCTGCGGCTTGAAGATTTGCGAGAGCGGCATCGGACCATGCCGTCGCTGAACGCTCCAAGCGATGCGCGCGATGGACTTCGAGGAAAGCTCGTTCTCGAGCGGCACCATTCCTATGGCCGTGAAGATCGGCGCGAAATTGACGCGACGAAAAAACGGCGCCACCCATCGCGCGCGAATCGCCATGAATCCCGGCTCGTGCATGAGCTTGGCAGTCGCCGCGTACAAGGGATCGCGCATCGGCGTTTTGAGTTGGAGCGCGGGGATGACGCCCATGGTGTCCAGGTCGTGCTGGTGGTTCGAAATCACGACGGTGGCGCCGCGCTTGCGCGGCAGCCGCCCCCAACTGCGCACCCGATAGGCCGAGTACGTGTATCCACCCATGACCAAAACCGCCGCGAAGCGCAGCGGGACGCTCCACCATGGCGAAAGCGGCTCTTTTCGCAAACCCACGACGGCCGTTGCGGGGCTAGAGGATCGCGCGCCGCATGTCGGCCAGCAGCGATGCCAAAAAGCTATTGAAACGCGCTGCCAGCGCGCCGTCGATGACGCGATGATCGTATGACAATGACAGCGGCAGCATGAGACGCGGCTGAAATTCCTTGCCATTCCAAACCGGCATCGTTCGGGCGCGGCAAACGCCCAAAATCGCCACCTCCGGCGCGTTGATGATCGGTGTGAAGTACGTCCCTCCGATTCCGCCGAGACTCGAGATCGTAAAGGTACCGCCTTGCATCTCCGCAAGTTGAAGCTTGCCGTCGCGGGCCTTGGCGGCTAGCTCAGCCGTCTCGCGCGCGATGTCGAGGATGCCCTTTTGGTCGGCATCCTTGATAACGGGCACGGTCAAGCCCTGCGGCGTGTCCGCGGCGAAGCCGATGTGGTAGTAACGCTTCAGAATCAGGTTCTCGCCGTCGAGTGAGGCGTTAAAGTCCGGAAACTCTTTCAACGATGCAACGCACGCCTTGATCAAGAAGGCCAGCATGGTTACCTTCGTTCCACTGCGTTCGTGCTCGGCATTGAGCGTTTTCCGAAACGCCTCCAGCTCCGTCACGTCGGCGTCGTCGTTGTTCGTGACGTGTGGAATCATCACCCAATTTCGGTGAAGGTTCGGCCCCGAGATGCGCTTGATACGCGACAACTGGCGTGTTTCGGTTGGGCCGAACTTCGTGAAATCGAGCTTCGGCCACGGTGCAAGCCCCAATCCCGCGCCGGCGGTCGCGCCGCCGTCTTCGAGCGCCCGGCGCACGAAGCGTTGCACGTCTTCCCGCGTGACGCGACCGTGCGGCCCGGAGCCGCTCACGCCGTGCAAATCTACGCCCAGCTCGCGCGCGAAACGACGAATGGCCGGACTCGCGTGAATCGCCCCGTTCCCTCGGCCATCGACGCTCGGAAGCGCGGCTGCGGCAATTTCCGGCGCGACGACCGCGCGTTGAGGCTGCCGCGCTTCGCCGGGCGACGGAGGTGCGCTGTCAGGCCGCGCGCCGGGCGTCGCACTCTCGAGCTTCGCGATCAACGAGCCTTGCGAAACGCGATCTCCGGCTTTGACGGCAAGCTCACGTACGACGCCGTCTGCAGGCGAGGGCACTTCCATCGTCGCCTTTTCGGACTCGAGGACGATGAGTGAGCCGTCCTTTGCCACGCGATCTCCGGATTTGACCAATACCTCGATCACCGGCACGTCTTTGAAGTCGCCGATATCCGGAACGCGCGCTTCGACGAGCGTACTCGGCGGCGCGTGTGCGGATTGTGCGGAGGGATCCGGTGCCTCCATCACCTGCGCGCTTTCGTCGACGTTGTCTGCGGGCGCCCGATCGTCGGCCAGCGTCAGGATCTGCGAACCTTGCGAAACGCGATCGCCGACGCCGACGTCGAGCGAGCGAACCACGCCGGCGCTCGGAGCGGGGACCTCCATCGACGCCTTCTCCGACTCGAGGGTAATCAAGGGCGTATCTTTCTCGACGCGCTCGCCGGGTTTGACAAGCACCTCGATTACCGGGACTCCTTGGAAGTCGCCGATGTCCGGAACGCGCACCACGATGTCGCTCACGCTTCGCTTCCCTTCATGCGGTCGCCGGATTGGGTTTTTCGGGATCGATGCCGTATTTCTTCAGCGCTTCACCCACGACGGAGGCCTTGATCGCTCCTTCTTCCGCCAGGCTCTTGAGCGCCGCAACCGCGACGAAGTAACGATTCACTTCGAAGAACTCACGAAGCTTGCGCCGGAAATCACTGCGACCGAAGCCGTCGGTCCCCAGGACGCGATATCGCCGCTGAACGAACGGCCGGATTTGATCGGCAAACGTTTTCATATAGTCCGTTGCCGCAACGACCGGCCCGCTACGATCCTCCAGCAATTCTTGAACGTAGGCCTTACGCGGGGTCGCTTCGGGATGCAAGAGATTCCAGCGCTCCGCGGCCAGTCCATCGCGCCGTACTTCGTTGAAGCTCGTCACGCTCCAAACGTCGCTCGCCACTCCGAAGTCCGTCGACAGAAGTTCGGCGGCGGCCTCGACTTCGCGAAGAATCGCCCCCGAACCGAGCAGCTGCACGCGCGGCGCGTTCTTCTTGCCCCCGCCCTCGCGCAGCAAATACATTCCGCGCAAGATCCCGCTTTCAACCCCGGACGGCATGTCCGGATGAGGATAGTTTTCGTTCATGACCGTGAGATAGTAGTAGACGTCTTCTTGATCGCGATACATACGCCGCAAGCCGTCTTGAACGATGACCGCGAGCTCGTACGAGTAGGTTGGATCGTAGGCGACGACGTTTGGGATCAGCGACGCTTGCAGTTGGCTGTGGCCGTCTTCGTGCTGCAGCCCCTCGCCGTTGAGCGTCGTTCGTCCCGACGTTCCGCCGATCAGGAACCCACGCGAACGCATGTCGCCGGCCGCCCACGCCAAGTCGCCGACGCGTTGAAAGCCGAACATCGAATAGAAAATGTAGAACGGGATCATCGGTTCGTTGTTCGTAGAATACGAGGTAGCCGCGGCGATCCACGACGAGATCGCCCCCGCTTCGTTGATCCCTTCTTGCAGGATCTGGCCCTGCTTGTCTTCGCGATAGTACATCAATTGCGCGGCATCTTGCGGATTGTATAACTGACCGACGGGCGAGTAGATGCCGAGTTGGCGAAACATGCCTTCCATGCCGAACGTTCGCGACTCGTCGGCGACGATGGGCACCACGCGCTTGCCCAAATCTTTGTCCCGGATGATTGCATTGAGAATGCGTACGAACGCCATCGTTGTGGAAATCTCACGATCGCCCGTCCCCGCCATCTGCGCTTCGAACGCACCGCGCTCGGGAACGGCGAGTTCGACCGAGGTACGGCGCCGCCGCACCGGGAGACTCCCGAGCTCGCGCTGCCGATCGCGGAGGTAGTGCAGCTCCGGACTGCCTTCGGGAGGGCGGTAGAACGGCACGGTGGCGAGCGCTTCGTCCGAGATCGGAATCGAGAAGCGGTCGCGAAATGCGCGAAGCGACTGTTCCGCCATATGCTTCTGTTGATGCGCGATGTTCATCGCTTCACCCGATGAACCCATCCCGTAGCCCTTGATCGTTTTCGCAAGAATCACGGTCGGCTGGCCGCGGTGTTCCACCGCAGCTTTATACGCCGCGTAGACCTTGCGCGGATCGTGGCCGCCGCGCTGAAGGGCCCAGATTTGCTCGTCCGTCCAATCTTTCACGAGCGCTGCCGTTTCCGGGTAGCGGCCGAAGAAATGTTCCCGCACGAACGCGCCGTCGTTCGCTTTGAACGTTTGATAGTCGCCGTCCACGCATTCGTTCATCAGTTGCACCAGACGGCCGCTCTTGTCGGCGGCCAGCAGCGGATCCCAGCTGCTGCCCCAGATCACTTTGATGACGTTCCAGCCCGCACCACGGAAAACGCCCTCCAACTCTTGGATGATCTTTCCATTGCCGCGCACCGGACCGTCCAACCGTTGCAGATTGCAGTTGATCACGAAGATCAGGTTGTCGAGCCCTTCGCGACCCGCGAGCGAAATCGAACCGAGCGTCTCGGGTTCGTCGCACTCCCCATCGCCGAGGAATCCCCACACCTTGCGACCTTCGTGATTTCCTATACCGCGATTTCCCAGGTACTGCATGAAGCGCGCTTGATAGATCGCTTGGATCGGCCCAAGACCCATCGAAACAGTCGCGAATTGCCAGAACTCCGGCATCAGCCACGAATGCGGATACGAAGAGAGCCCCTTTCCGTCGACTTCTTGCCGGAAGTTGAGCAATTGCTCTTCGGTAATCCGGCCTTCCAAGAACGCGCGCGCATAAATTCCGGGCGATGAGTGCCCTTGGAAAAATACCAGATCGCCGCCATGTGTTTCCGACGGAGCATGAAAAAAGTGATTCTGCCCAACGTCGTAGAGCGTCGCCGACGAAGCAAAACTCGCGACGTGTCCGCCCAACTCACTGGAGTGCTCGTTGGCTTTGACGACCATCGCCATCGCGTTCCATCGGACGTAGTGGCGCAAGCGCGTTTCCAGCTCGTCGCTTCCCGGCATCGGTGCCTGCTCGTGCACCGGGATGGTGTTGACATAGGGCGTTTGAACGCCGAGTGAAATGTGCGCTCCGCCGCTTTGCGCGCGTTCGACGATGCGTTCGACCAATTGCTGTGCGCGCGCCGGACCTTCGTGCGCGAGCACGCCGTCGATCGCATCGATCCATTCTTGTGTTTCTTGCGGATCGGGATCCGCACTTTGCGCGGCGGCGCCGTTCCGGGCGAGGTCGCGCGCGGGTGCGTTACTGGTCGAAGTCATGGCCGCACCTTCCGTACCTTCCTTCCATTCCCCCACCGGTGGACTGAGCCAATAGGCCAACCGGATCAGTCCAATATTCGAACTAGAAAACGCGTCCCGGCGCACCGATACCATCAGGAGTGGACATCTTCACCGACATCTCCGACGTCCAGGCGCGCATTGCGCAGATAGCGACGACATCCGGCGGCTTTTCGGCCCCCGCGGCGGACGTACCGCAGGGCGGATTTTCCGCCGCCTTGGCGCAGGCGCTTGGCCCCCAAACGACCGCGCCCATGGTCTGGCCGGCGCAAGGTGCGGTCAGCTCGCCGTTCGGCCTGCGTCAGGATCCCTTTGGAGGCGGCACGGAGTTCCACCCCGGCATCGACATCGCAGCCGAGGAAAATTCGCCCATCATTGCGGCAGGCCCGGGGCGCGTGATTCAAGCCGGTCCTGACGGCGGCTACGGAAACGTCATCACGATCGACCACGGCGATGGCGTCGTAACGAAGTACGCGCATTGCGACGCGCTGCTTGCGCACGCCGGCGATATGGTGACGCAAGGTCAGGAAATTGCCACCGTCGGATCCACCGGCCGTTCGACCGGGCCGCACGTGCACTTCGAAGTGCGCCTCAACGGCGCGCCCGTCGACCCCACAAAGGCGCTGCCGGTACAATAAATCCTTCGCAGTAATCGGACCTGTCGGGAAGTTTCGAAGATTTTTCGACCTGCCCGGAGGGCAGTTTCACAACTTCGTTCTTCGAAAAATCTCGGTAAGCAGAAAAGGCGCACGGATGCGCCTTTTCGAGCGGCTTCCCGACAGGTCCGATTACTGCACCTTCAGATTTTGAAATCTACATCGAAGACGATCTGAAGCGGGACGCGCGTGCCGACGAACCCCGTATTGTTGTTATTCAACCAAAACGTGTACGGGTACAGCATCTGCGGGGGCGGCGACGACGCAAGCGAGTTCGGATAAAAATTCCCGGCGGGCGGAAAAACGCCCGACGGTTGGGCTCCGTAAACGCACACGTTTGGATTGTCCCACGCGTAGCCGCGCTGGCCGCATGTATCCACGATATTGATGAAGTTCAAGTGCGCCTTGATGTTCGGCGTCACGTCGTAGCCGAGGCCGAGGCTGAACGATAGGCGCCACGGTTCTTGGAACGCGCCGAGGTTGTCGTACGTGCCGGTGTATTTGTCGGGTATCAGCAACGGCAAACCCCCGAAATCGTCGCAATACGCCGGATCGGCAGCATTACCGTGCGCGGCGACCCACGACGCTACCGGCTGGTAGCACGATTGCGGATTGTAGCCGGGCCACGAGGTCGGCGCGCCATATTCCGCTCCCGAACTGTACGAAAGCGAAGGCGTCACCGAGAGCTTGTCGTGCTTGTAGTTTAGTAAGAACGAAAGTACGCTCGGAGTCCAGTACCCGTTTGTTCCGGCGAACGGTCCCGGGATCACGTCATAGGTCGGATACGAAGCGTTGCGATTCATCAGCGGTTGCGCCGCCATCCCATAATACGGATTCGCCACGACGCCGGGCTGCGCGCAGTTGTTGGTTCCGGCTCCCGCTACTCCGCCGCTTTCGAAGAAGTAGCACTGAAAGCCCCCGCCCGCCTGCGTGTAGCCGTTGTACGTCTTGATGTAATTGTTTAGCTGGTCGATGATATTGACGTTCTGGCCTTGGAAGTTCTGATAGGTGATGCCGCTGTGCGTATAGGTGTAGGCCAGTTGACCCGCCCAGCCGTTACGGTTGAAATCACCTTTTTGAATGGCCAGCTCGACGCCGTACGACGTTTGGCTGCCGACGTTGAGGCCGGACTCCAAACCGCCCTGCGGGTCGATGAAGAAATTCTGGAGTTGGTCGCGCGTCGCGCGATAGAACGGCGTGAGCTTGAAGCTGACGTCCGTCCCTTTCATACGCTGCTCCCACGAAAGATCGTAGTTGTAGGACGTGTCCGGGCGAATGGTGTGTTCCGGCGTATTGAATCCGTATGCCGCGAAATGGTTGCCCATGTAGATCGGGAGATCGCGTTGCACGACGTTATATTGCACCCACGACGAATTTGGAGGGCGCGCATAGACGCCGGCCGAGCCGCGAATGACCGTATTCGGATTGAGCGTCCACGTGAAACCGACGCGCGGTTCGAAGCGCGCCACGTCGTAGTCCGGGGGATTCGCGACGTTGACCAAGTTCGGGCTGGCGGAGCCGGCGGGGCACGCCGCTCCTAGCGTCGGGTTGGGGAACGGCGCCTGCCCGGGCACCTGACAGTACTCGGCGTTGTAGTGCGCAAACCAGAACGATCGAGCCGCATCGCCGGCCAACGTATCGCCATAGAGATACCGGAAATTTTCAATGCGCAGACCGAGGTTGATGTTCAATGCGTCGTCCGGCCGCCATTGGTCGGCAACCGAATACCCGCTGAACCGTGTATGCACCTGATTGAGCGCCGCACCGCTGCCGGAATAGAAGTAATTGTTGGTGATGAGCCACTGCGCGTTGTGCAGCGTCGCCGGCGTGCCGGGCGGCGGCAAGGGTAACGTGCCGGCGGCGACCTTGTTGATGTCGCCGACGTCTGCTTGCTCCTGAGCGACGCATCCAACCTGTAGCCCGGTCGTGGGATCGTAGCAGTTGTTGTCGTTTCCAATCAGGTTTGCGATGTTATAGTGCGACCTGATGAATCCGATGTCGTAACGTTGCAGGTTCGATCCGGTATAGCCAACCGTCGCCGTGAGTAAATGTTTCGGCGAGAGTTGGTCGACGAAGCTCAGGTTACCGCCGAAAGTATGATCCCAAATTTGGTACTCTGCGAGCTCCGCCCCGTAGAACGGCTGGGCGGCCGTGTTCGGCCCGTCGATGTACCAATTCGAATACAGCATGTATCCGTAAAAGCGCAGGTATGCACTCGAGCTAAAATTGTGCTGGTATTGAAACTTCGAGACGCCGACTCCATTGTCGTTCACGTCGCGAAGCGATACCGGCAACGGGGCGAAGGCAGCGCGCTGGCGTGGGCTCGAGGGAAAGAAGTACGGAACCACCGCGGAGGCCTGTGGCGCTTGCATCAACGGACCGCTGTAGATGTTGCTATCGTCCCATACGCCCTGGCCCAACTGGTTCGCGACGAAGCTGGGGCACGAAGTCAACGGCGACACGCTGGTGGAGCAGCCGAAATCCAGCTGCGAACTGTTGTAGCCGAGAAAAACCTCGCTCGAAAGGTAGAGCAGCTGCACGTCGTCGCGCAGCGAGTCGTGTTTGTGCGGAATGCCGACGTGAATGTTTGCGATCGCATCGCGTTGAGCCGTGCTGGAAATGCCGTACGCGATTCCCGAGGTGAACAGCGTGGCCGGATTGGTCCCGTTGCTTCCTACGTACACCGAAGGCTGAACGGAACTTCCCGGATACGGAATCGCAATGCCCGGCGCGAACGTGTTTGGATCGACCGCGTTCACGGGATAGAAAAAGGCATTGAACGAGCCGGCGCCTTGATTGTTGTCGATGAAGCGATAGTCTTGATTCGCGCCGCCGATGCCCACGTAGTACGAGAACAACCGATTCGGCGTAGCGCCGCCTGCTTCAACCGACATGTGATGGTAGAATGCCGGCGTCCCGATGCTCAAGTCGGCATTTGCGACGCCCGGGTACGTGCCGGTCCGAATGACTTGATTCACATATCCCGAGATGCCCTGCGCATCGGCACTGGCCGGCGTCCCGCCCGTATAGACCTGAAGCTCTTGCTGTCCGAGGCTCGAGAGCATCGTCATCGGGGC
>JAFAIW010000032.1 GCA_019236495.1 Vulcanimicrobiota bacterium
TGGAAAGCGCGCGTCAAATACCAGTGCGCAAGATACCCGTCGGGTGCGTGCAACGCGCGCGCCGACCTGCCGAGCACCCGCAACATCTTCCCTGACGTAAGACGATCGTACGCGCTCTGCTCGACGAGCGTGTCGCCCCCCGTATCGATGGCGACGGGTTGCCCGTCGACATATGCCACCGGTTGATGGCGCGGGATAGCCGAATCGGGTAAAGGCGATGCGGCAGAGCAGAGCAGCACGGCCAGGATGCAACTCGCAAGCCTCGCCGCGGTCTGCCTAGCGCCCGTGCAGGTCCAGGGAAGCGGTGGTGGTTGCATATTGCGAGACGTTATTGTCATGTTCGTTTGCAAACTCCGGTAAGCCGCCCGCATCGAGGGCAAAGCTCGTCGGGATCGGCTTGTCGTCGTATCGGGTGTAGCGCGCGAGCTGCACCACGACAAGCCGGTCGAAGCGGTTTTCCGGCACGTAAAACACGCTGTCGTTATCAACCTGTTCGCCCGGATCCAAATCCAGATCGCCTTCAGTCTTCGGGTCGCCCAACTGCGTAATGAATCCGCTGCTATACACGGGCAAGGCCCGCGAAGGGCGATAGTTCGCGGCCAACGTGACGTTGTCTCTGCTCACCGCGATCCGGCGCGCCGTCCGGAGCAGCCCGATCCGTTGACCGAGGACGGTGTCCGCCAATCCGAGAAAATGCACGTGCACCGTTCCGATGTTCTTGATGGACGTGTGTAACCGAATCGCAATCAATCCGTCGTGCACGCCGCCTTTTTCGAGCGACGCCGCAAAGTTGACGTTGGGTGGCGCCAGCGATGGCAGAATCCGGTTTTCGTAAATGAAAACGTAGAAAGCCCAAAATCCGGCGGCGACAATCGCGACGATTTCGATGACGTCGCGCAGGATGCGAATCGCGTGCGATCGGCGTGTGTGCGGCGAGTTCGGACCGTCGTCATGCTCGGAAAACATCATCGCTTCGGGGGCCGTTCGAAGCGAACTGCGTTAAGTCATTCGAGCCCGTGCGGGCGGGAGTGCCTTATGAGTGCCAGGCTCTTTCAAGACGAGCAGCGCGTTCAGCGTCTCTTCGATGCCGCAGGCGACGAGGAGAATCCCAACTGCCGCATCGCGCATGAGAACGGCCGTGGCACCGGCGGACACTCTTCGGGCCTGAGGTTGCAGCGGGGCGGAGCGGCGCGCAAGCGGGTAGGAATTCATCGTGTCGCCTCAATTCTGCTCTCTTTTATTGTCGGCATGCGACGCACGGCAGCGCACGACGAAGTGCAACGCTTCCGCGCAGGGTTTGAAAAGCTACGGCTCAGGCCGGCGTAGATCTTCCGCCTCGAGAATGTCGAGGATTTTGACCAGCTCGGGGCGATCCGCCATGACGGGATGCCGTTGCCGAAGGAGCGCCTGATCTTCGGGCGTCATGCGATCAGCCACGAACGTTTCGAGCTTTGCGTTCAGCACCGTGGCGCCGTCGGGGTCGATCCGTTGCGCGAGCCACGCGACGACCGCGGTTTCGTCGGGAGCTTGGGCGACCGCGGTGCGGAATTCGTCCATGTCCAGCCCCAGCCGCCGCACGACGTACGCGCTAAAGCCGCGGTCGTGGTTGAGATACTCGCCGAGATTCCCACCTGGGAGTTCGGCACGCAGCTTGTCGATCGTGCGCGGCAAGAAGTAGTAGCCTAAAATCGTCTCGCGGGCGGCTCGCGGCCGATATCTGCGAAGATCAAGTGGTCCCATGTGAAGCTGAATTCGACAAGGTGCTAACGGCACCAGCTGACGTTCGAGGTATACGTGAGCTTCGTGCGGCCGTCCGCCGGGACGTGCACCGTCCACGTTGCGGTCGAGGCCGAAGATTTCGTGTGCGGCTGGCTTTCCTCCGATATCGACCAATCTCCCGGGATCGGCTCGACTACCAAGACGTCCTGCGGCGCGTCCTTTCCATTCACAAAGTCGATTTCATACGAGCTGGCCGTGCGGCAACTGCTGAGCCATTGGAAATTCGTCTGACGCTTACGCGCGACCAAGTCGAACGAATCGCCCAACTGCAATCGCACCGTATCGTTGCGCGGCGTGTGGCCGATATCGTCCGAGCCGAGATACTGCGACAGCCCACGTGAATCGTTTTCATATACCCGCACCGCACCGGCAGGCAACGGTATCCCTAGATCACCGCCACGATTCACAAACGACACGTACACGCTCACCGGCAACCGATCGCCGAGATCGGCGTCCGCGCGCCGATAATACGACGGCTCACCGCGCAACTCCAACGTTTTCGTTACCGGCACGTCGCGCGCACTGAGCAGCGTCAATTGCTTCGTCTGCTTGTCCAAAACCGTCGTGGGATGCCCGACGGTATAGAGATGGTAGACGAAGTAGTCTTCCTGCCTCACAGCGCCCACGGAATACACGTCCGCTGTCGTACCGGGCTGAACCTCGCCCTTCGCGAACTGCAGGGTCGAAATGTGCGGGTTTCCCGCCACCAACTGCAACCGCGCATCCGGATACGACGTTCCGCTCGAGTTCGTCAGCGTCACCAAACCTGTCAAGTTCATCCGTGATTCGTCGCGACTCAGCGAGCCGATGTACGCGACGCTCCAACTCAAACCGTTCGTCAGGTACTGCAAATCGAGCACCTGCGAGCCCGAGTTTGGAGTCTCGAGATCGAGCGCCAGCGTCGGACGATCGCGCAAACTCGAAGGGATCGCCGGAAACTCGATCCTCCCGTCCAGCGTCGTCTCGACCCGATCGCGATACTGCAGCACGATCCCGCCATCGACGCTCAAAATGCGCGCCGTCTCGCGCCGCTCGCGATCGCCGGCGAACTGCGCCGGATGCACCACCGTCACGTCGCGCCCCACGTACTTGCTCAACAGCGACGCTTGACTCAGCACGTCGTAGTCAAAATTCTGCTCGAGCACGCTCACCCGCGCACCCGACCCAAGCGCATCCAGCACCGCCGACGTGGGATCCATGCTCGCGCTGACGTCGCGCCATGCGATCCGATTCAAGCCGGCGTTCAGACTAACGCGGCGCCGATCGTGAATGAGCGCTGTCCCGTCGTTGTAGATCGTAAGATTCACCGCTTGCCGATCGGCCAGTGTCGACGCACGCTCTTGAACGACGGCCAACGAGCGAAGCGGTGCGAGCGACAAAATGAAGACTAAAACTAAAGAAATGCGTTTCATGTTGCAAACAAAACGCATCGTTCCGAACGCGCGTGACGTGTCACATCATCGAGTGCGCTTCGTTGTAATAACGCGACACTCGGAGACCGAGACGGCCGCCTCCGGCGGCGAGACCCCTATACCGGGGGTCCGATAGGTATTTCTACGTATGTTCGCCGCCGCGGCGCTTGCCATAGAGTTGAAGCGAGCCGCTCGGATCGCACCCACCGGGCGGCTCACGCTCGTTCTCTTTGAGGAGTTTCGCCTATGTCGATGCGCCGTATCGCCGCACTTTTCACCGTGCTCGTAGCATCCGCGCTCACCGCCTGCTCCGGCGGAAGCAACAATCCCGCGCAAAACGGTCCGCTTCCGCAAACGCGTTCCGTTACGAACTACCCGATCTGCCCGCCCCCGGCGGACGGCATCGCTACGCTACCGCGTGGCGTGCGCGCGCGCGGCGGCCACATCATCGGCATTCGAGGAAACGGTGGCAATGCCGTGCCGATGCTCTTCTGTTCGCCAACGCCGCCCCCGCCGCCGCAAGGCAGCCCGGTCTACTACGGGCACGGCAACCTCGTCATCAGCGCGCAGCATTACAACGTGTACGTGAATTGCGCGTCGACTTGCTGGGGCAGCCCGGATCCCGGCGCATATTTCGGCGGCCTCGAATCGACGCCGTTCATGCATCTCATCGATCAATACGTCCCGGCGACGCCCGGGGGCGCGTTCGGCAACGGCCTTCCGAATCGCTACGCCTTCGGCGGAG
>JAFAIW010000045.1 GCA_019236495.1 Vulcanimicrobiota bacterium
CACGTGCACGAGTCGATCTATCAAGCCATGGTGCAGCTGTACGATCGCGGTGAGCCGCTCGACAAAATCACGGTTTCCGAAGAGTTGCGCCGCCGGAATTTGCTCGAAAAAGTGGGCGGTCTTGCGTACCTTTCGTCGTTGATGGACACGGTGCAGACGGCCGCCTCTGCAACGTATTACGCGAAAATCGTCAAAGAAAAATCCACCCTGCGCGGGTTGATTCACGCCGGTACCCAGATTTCGCAAATCGGCTACGAGAGCGAAGAAGACGTCGACGCCGCGCTCGACAAGTGCGAGCAGCTCGTTTACGAAGTAGGAAGCGACCAGCTCCGCGGCGAGTTCGTTCAGGTCAATCGCCTGCTCAAGCCCGCCTTCGAGCAGATCGACCGCCTCTTTCACAACCGGGGCGATCGCACGGGTTTCACGACCGGCTTTCGCGACATCGATCAGATGACCACCGGCCTGCAACCCGGCAACTTTGTCATCGTGGCGGCGCGCCCGGGCATGGGCAAGACCTCGCTGGCGCTCAATATCGCGGCGAAGGCGGCGGAAGACGAACGCCAGCCCGTTGCGGTCTTCTCGCTCGAGATGACCAACGACGAGCTGGTCCAGCGCCTGATTTGCGCCGAGGCGCGCTTGAATTCGCTCGATTTGCGGCGCGGCAACATCAAGCCGCACCAATGGGAAGAGATCTCCCGTGCGATGGGCGTGCTCAACGAGCTCCCGATTTTCCTCGACGATCAGGGCGCAATCACGGTGTCCGAGATTCGCAGCCGCTGCCGGCGGCTCAAATCCGCGCACGGTCTGGGCGCGGTGATTATCGACTATCTGCAGCTCGTGCGTCCCACGATGAACTCGAAGAACCAGAATCGCAACGAGGAGCTGGGGGAAATCTGCCGGACGCTCAAAGCCACGGCGAAGGATCTCAACGTGCCGATCTTGGCCCTGGCGCAGCTGAATCGCTCGGTGGAATCGCGCATGGACAAACGGCCGATGCTCAGCGATCTGCGCGAATCGGGAGCGATCGAGCAGGAGGCCGATCTCGTCGCCTTCCTCTATCGGGACGGCTACTACAACCCCGAAGCGGGCGAGCCCGACCTCACTGAATTCATCATCGCCAAGCAGCGCAACGGCCCCACCGGGAGCATCCGCCTGCGCTTCTTGAAAGAGCACACGATGTTCGTTCCCTATGGGGACGAATCGCACTATCCCGCGCCGTAGCGTTGACACCGGAGGACGAAAATGAAACTGCAAACGCGTGCGATCAAGCCGTCGCACTTAAGCCTCGGGGTGAGCGATTTGGATGCGTCCGAGCACTTCTACGGCGAGGTGCTCGGACTTCCCGCGTCGCGCCGCGACGGCGAAGTGTTCATCGAGTGGCCCGACTTCTTGCTGGTGCTCACCGAAGCGCCGCCGGCCGCGCGCGGAAAGTTTCATTTCGGATTCCGGGTCGAAAACGGCGAGGCCGTCGATGCGTGGGCGGCGCGCATCAAGGAAGCTGGCGGAGAGATTCTGGCGGGTCCCGACGATCGCGATGAGGGACGCGCGGTGTTCTTCAACGATCCAGACCAATACGTACTCGAAATCTATTCGGAGCTTTGAGCGCAGGCGATCTCGCCGAAGCCCGCGCGGAATTCGAGCGCGGGAATCTTTTGGGCGCGTTTCCGCTCGCACGGCGCGCCGTCGAACGCGATCCGCGAAATCCCGAAGCATTATGGCTGTTCGCCAAGCTGTGTGAAGCCGGAGGCGAGCGCGCCACCGCGCTTTCCTTGTTGCGTGCGGCGGCGGAGCTCGATCCGCAAAACGACTCCGTCCGTGTAGCGCTCGAGGGGTTGCAGCAGAGCGCGGACCCCGACGAAGCCCAACGCTGCTATGCCGAAGCGCGTCGCCGCGATCCACGCATAGCGATTCACACGAATGCGATGTCGTTCGTCGATCCTCCGGTCGACGGCGAGGTGCGCCGATTGCTGGAGCGCGCGATCGAAGCCGACCTGGCATTCGCGCCGGCCCACGCCGCGTATGCGAACGTTCTGTTGCGAGGAGGCGACTTGTCGGGTTCCCTTCGTTCGCTCGTGCGGGCGGTGACGTTGGACGAAAACGATGCGGCCGCCCGCCTCGGCCTCGCGCAGCGGCTGCACCTCGCGGGCGACGATGCGCGCGCGACGTTCCACCTCGAGCGCGCGCTCGAACAGCAAACCACCTATTCCGAGCCGGCGCTTCGTTCGTCGGAACGGCGATTGCTGGCAGTCTGCGCGCCGGGCTTTTGGGAGCGCAGCGTGCCCCTGGATCTCGTGCTCGACCGCGACGCGTGGAATGTGGACAAATGGTACGCGCAGCGCGAGGATCTGCCCGATCGCGGGTACGAGATTGCCGTTAACGCTATCGCCGAACCCGATGCCGGCGCGCTCGCCGCCGCCGCCGCGTATTTCAGCGACGCGGGCCTACCGGTGCTGAACCAACCCGCCGCCGTGGCGCGAACCGAGCGCGCGTATCTCTGCACCCGCCCGCTCGCGCACGCCGTCGTCCCGCGAACTGTCCGCGCCGCACGCGCGGAGTTGCGCGAGGCGGTCGCGTCGTTTGACGGTGAGGTCGTCGTACGTCCGGGCGGCTCGCACAAAGGCGAAGGGCTGCAACGCCTTTCGGCCGCCGGCGAGCCCGATCGCTATCTCGAAACGACCCCGGCGCAGGAGTTCTACGTCTCCGCGTATGCGGAATATGCCTCGAACGACGGGTACTATCGAAAGTACCGCATTCTTTTCATCGGCGGCCGGCCGTTTCCGTACCATCTCGCAATCTCGCCGCACTGGATGGTGCACTATTTCAGCGCGCCGATGGCACAGCACGCGTGGATGCGGGAAGAAGAAGCGGCATTTTTCAGGCGCTTCGACGCGCTCTTCGACGGATCGCGCCGGGCCGCGCTCGACGAGGTGAACGCGGCGCTCGGTTTGGACTATTTCGGGATGGACTGTGCGCTGCTGCCGGATGGGCGCGTGCTCGTATTCGAGGCGAATGCCAACATGCTCGTCCACGATGCGGAGCCGGACGATCGCTTTGCGTACAAGGACGAACCCGTCGCGCGCATCTTCAAGGCGTTTGCGCAATTGGTCGAGCGTCGCGCAAATAGGCGCGCGAAAGCTTGACGTACTCCTGCGCGGCGACCGCAATCCATTGCGCGGCCTCGCCTTCGAGCGGCTTCTTGACTTTGGCCGGTGCGCCCGCCGCCACGACGCCCGCGGGAATCGCCGCGCCTTCGCCGACCACGCTGCCGGCCGCGATGAGCGAGCGCTCGCCGACCGTCGAGCCGTTGAGCAAGACGGCATTGCTGCCGATCAGTGCGTGGTTGCCGATGGCGCAATCTTCCATGACGGCGGCGTGTCCGACGGTGACGTCGTCGCCGACGATCGTCCGGCCGTGCTCGCTCACGTGGACGACCGCGTTGTCTTGGATCGAGGTGCGCGCTCCGATGCGAATCGGCCCATTGTCGGCGCGAATCACGGTACCGAACCAAATGCTCGACTCAGGACCAACTTCAACGTCGCCGATCAGCACGGCGGTGGGCGCAACGAACGCGGAAGGATCGACTTTGGGGGTCTTGCCCCGATACTCGATGAACATGGCAGGCCCATTCGCGTCAGCTCGAGAGGTCCTTCGTTGAGCGCCCATCGCCACCAGACGCCGCTGCGGGGGGTAAAGGCGATTCCCCGCCCGCGTGCCGGCGATCCGAACTATACCGAAATCAACTATGCGTACGCCGGGAAGACCGGGCACGTGCACGAGGTCGTGACGATCGGCGGAAAACAGCTGGCGAAAGTGGGCTTCGACGATCGCAAGATCGTGTATTATCTGCTCGAGGATTTGGAACTCGACGCATCCGCGAAACGCGGCACGTTTCACGACGAAAAATAGCGCGGCTCTCAACAACGTAACGCGGCAAGATGAACGTGAAATGAAGCGCCGATTCATCATTTGTCCTTAAAAACGGCGTAAGGCAATCTTAATTTTTCGCTCATAGCGTGAG
>JAFAIW010000099.1 GCA_019236495.1 Vulcanimicrobiota bacterium
CGGCCAAACCGCCGCCGAGCTTTCGGTCGAACCACCAGTTGTTGCGGCGGTCTCCGTCGGCGCGCAGAAAGCCCATCAGCTGCGTAATCTCGATCTCTCGCAGCGGGTCGAGGTGCTTGTTGACGATCAGCTCCCTGATCGCCATCCGTTGCGGAACGTAGCGGAATTCGTGCGCGATCGTGCACGCGGTGCCGGCACGCGTGGCGGCCTCGACCATCGCCTCGGCCTGCGCGACGTTCAGCGCAAACGGCTTTTCGCAAAGCACGTGCTTGCCGGCTCGCAGCGCGGCGAGCACGCCGTCGTGATGGGCGTACGGCGGCGTCGCAATCGAGACGACGTCGAGCTCGCATCCGGCGAGCATCGCTTCGATGCCGTCGAACGCGTGCGGAACCTTGCGCTCCGCCGCTGCAGCCGCGGCCGAGTGCGGCGATGCAAGCGCGACCACCTCGAACGCCGGATGCGCGACGTAGCTCGGCAGATGCACCCGCACCCCGAATCCCGCTCCGACGATACCGACGCGATAGGCCACGCTACGTTCCTCCGTGCTTGCACAAGACGTCTTCGACGATGTCGAGCGCACGATACAGCTGACGCTCGGCGATCGTCAACGGCGGAGTGATCGAAAGCACGTTGCCCTGCGTGCCGCACGGAATCAGGATGACGCCGTGCCGCAGTGCCGCTTTGACCGTGGCATCTGCGAGCACGGCATCGCGCAGCTCGATTCCCCACATCAAGCCGCGTCCGCGGCATTCGACGACCGGCGGTACGCGCGCAAGCGAATCGAATCGCGCTCCGAGCGCGTGCCCGAGATGCCGTGCGCGATTCACGAGCTCCAAGCGCTCGATTTCACCGATGTTGGCGAGCGCCGCCGCGCAGCCCATCGGATTGCCGAGGTAGGTCGAGGTATGGAGCGACTCGCCGCGCGACGCTTCCCAAGCATCCATCACGGCGGGCTTGGCGATCGCGGCCGAAATCGGAAAACCGCCGGCCATTGCTTTGCCGACGCACAGGATATCGGGGACGACGCCTTCGTCGACCGCGGCGAACATCGCCCCCGTGCGGCCAAAACCCGTGTAGATCTCATCGAGTATCAGGAGCAAGCCGAATTCGTCGCACAACGCGCGTAATGCGGAAAGAAATCCCTTCGGCGGAACGACGCATCCGCCGCGGGCTTGAATCGGTTCGATGAGAATTGCGCCGACGTCGTTGCGCGCCGCAATCGCGTCGCGAATCGTTGCAACCGCCGCGGCGGTTCCTTCGCCGGCCACTGGTTCGGGGCGCGGAAAGTCGAGGAAGAGCGTGCGGCTACGCAGTGCATCGGCAAATGGTTCGCGGAACTGTTCGAACCCGCATACTTCGAGCGCGCCGAGCGAGAGGCCGTGATAACCACCCTTGAAGGCCGCAACCGCGGGTTTGCCGGTCGCGAGGATCGCGGTTTTGAGCGCCGTCTCGATGGCGTCCGAGCCCGTCACGGCGAGGTACGATTTGCTCAGATCTCCGGGTGCGAGTTGCGCGAGTTTTTCCATCAGCTGCACGCGCACTTCGGTGGGATGAACGTCGCCCATCGCGTGCATCAGTCGAAGCGCCTGATCCGCAATCGCGGATGCTACGTACGGATTGGCGTGTCCGGTGCTGGCGACGCCGAAGGCGCCCGAAAGATCGATGAACGCATTCCCGTCGACGTCGAAAACGTTCGCCCCCGAGGCGGACTCCCAAAAGACCGGAAAATCGTCGGAAAGGTAGGTGACGCCGCGCGACTCACAGGCGCGCAAGCGTACACCCAGCTCGTGCGTTCGCGCGCCGGGAACCTCGCCGTGCAGCTCTTCTAAACGATCGTCGTTCACATCTCCCTATCGATCCATCGGATGAAATCGGCCATCCGAGGGCGTCCTCCGTGATCGGCCCCGAGCGGCGGCGCCTGTAGCCGCCCGAACGAGGCAATGCGCGACGCTCCCGATGCAATCGCGAGCTCGGTCAGCGCGTCGTTCGGCTCCGCGACCGCAAACGCTTCCAATTCGAGGGAGTGCCGCCGCAGATAGGCCAGCGCCTCGCCGGGATCGCGCACGGGAACGATGGCGGTCGTCCGAGGCGCAAACGGCGGCGGCTCGTCGAGCGTCGCGCTGATTACTGCGAAACCGTGATCCGTATCCGCATAGACGTCTCCGTGCCCGCTCGCCGCGCGAAAGCTCGCGGCGTCGCGCGCGGCCGCGAACCGCGCCGCCGCTTCGGGCGCACGTTCTCCGAGCGGAAACTCGACCGCGGCGCGCTGCAGCGCGGGCGTAAGCCGTTCGGTGACGCGCGCCGCGTCGTCGCTTGCGGCTTCGATGAAGATCGCGTGCAGCGAAAGGCAACCTTCGGTATCGTATAGCACGATGTCGCGCGCTGCGCCGTCGAGCGCTGCGTCGAGCGCGCGCGCATCGGCAATGGTCCGCGCGTCGAGATATCCCACGCTGGCGCGCGTTCCGAAGCCGACGAATCGCGCATCCGCATCGCAACGCGCGCGAATCTCGCGCAGCGTTCCGGTCGCGCCGAACGCGACGACGCACGCAAAATCGGCGAGCCGGTCGCCCGTTTCGTCTCCGCGCCAACTCTCGGCGAGGGCCGCCGTCGCAAACGCGGCATGCTCCTCGTGCAACGTCGCAAAGAACGCGCCGATTGCCCCATCTTCGCGATCCTTGACGACGACGTCGCATTTCGCGCAGAGCGCGAAGATTGCCGGTACCAGCGCTACGCCGATCGTCGAACGGCTGGCGACGACTGCAACGCGGCCCACCGGCAGGGCGCGGCGTGGCGATTTTCCCTCGAAATCGACGAAGCGGTCGAGGGCAGCGAGGCTTCCCAATTCCGCTTCGATGACCGCCCGCAACGCCGTCGCTGCGATCGGCGTAAAAAGACGGTCGAGCGCGTACTCGACGACCGGCACGGAATAGCCCATGCGCCGGACGATCGCGTCCGTCGCCCGCACGCGCGGCGGGAAGTCGGCATCGCTCCAACGCTCCGCTGCGTCGGAGATGGCGTCGACGATGCGAGGGACCGGGACGTCGCGCAGCGCTCCCGAGAAGGGCCGCACGCTACTCGCGCGTCGCCAGCTGCTCCGCGTCGAGCGAGCAGCCTCGTAACGGCGCCTCGGAATCGCGCCCGAGCAGCACGAAGCCTTCATTCGTTTCATACGCGAGATCTTCGGTTGCAACCGCGACGACGGACGAGCGATTGGCCAAATCGCAATGCACGAGCGCACCGGCCGCGCCGGGCGGCACGCGCGCACCGGAGACGTCGACGACGCGCGCGCGAAGCCACGGCGGCCCGGTCTTCACGCGCACGTTGCTGCTACGGCTCGCCGCGGTATCGTAGTACTGGCTCGTCAGCTCCGTCATGCCGTACTCGGCCACGATCGCGCAGGAGTCGATTCCGAAGCGACGTGCGAGCTGTGCGTACAAGTCTTCGCGCGACACCTCGCGCGTTCGGCCTTTGAACCCGCCGGTCTCCATGATGCGCGAGCCTGCCGGGAGCGTGTAACGCCGCTCCTGTCGCGCCAAAAGATCGACGATCTCGAGCAAGCCGAACGCCGTTCCGGCGATGCACACCACGGCCGCATCGCCGATCGCCGCTTCGAGATCGGCGCAGAATGCTGTGAAAAGCAACTCGTCGCCGCGCAAGTACCAACCCGTCTCGCGGTCTCCGCGCTCCGCCGATACGCGCCCCATCATGTAGCCGAGCGAGGATTGGGGACGCTCGTGCGGATTCGGAACGACGTTGAAGAATCGCGGGCGCGCGGCGTCCGCCAACATCGCGCGGTCGAACCCGGCGAGCAGGGCAGCGTCGTAGAGGGCCGCCGTTTCCATGTAGTGCAGCCCGCTCCGTCCTTGCGTCGTTCCGCTCGTTTGAAAGCGTAATGCGGCGCGACGCATGTTGAACGTGGTCAGGGTCGCGTCTTTGAAAGCCGCACTCGGTGCCGGCGGGATCGCATTCCAATGCGACGGAAGCGCATCGAGCGTTACGCCGCGCGCCGCGCAATATGCCGCATACGGCGCATTGTAGCGGAGTTGATACGCCAGGATCCGCAGTGCGAGGCGATCGAAGGCGTCGTCGTCGAGCCCCGTTCCATGACGATGCCACGCGTGAATGACGTGCAGAATGTCGGCATCCAGCGTGCCGCTCTCGTCCGCGTATTCGGTCACGAACCGCGAAACAAGCGCTGCAATTCGATCTTGATGCAGCGATCCACCACGACGTCCAATCCCGCTTCGTCGGCCAGGGCGATCGCGCGCGGGTTGACGACGCCCAGCTGAAACCAAATCGCCTTCGCGCGCACGTCGATTGCTTCTTGTGCAACGCCGGCTGCGTCGTCGGCTTTACGAAAGACGTCGACGATGTCCGGTGCGCCGCACGCGCCGGCATATGCTTGCAGCGTGGGGTAGGCGATTGCGCCGTCGAGCGCTTGAATGGATGGATTAACGGGCGACGGCGAGAGGTTGGCTTGGTCGCGTAAGTAACGGAAGACTCCGTTGCTGGGCCGCGCGGGATTGTCGGAAGCTCCGACGACCGCGATGCGGCGTGCACCGGCAAGCAATGCGCGCAACTCGTCGTCCGTCTGCAGAATCATGATCTGCGGGAGAGATTGGTGGCATCGGCTAAGGAAGCCCTCCCCTCGAAAGGAAGTTCGCCACAATGGGCATGACCCTGACCGAAAAAATCCTCGCTCGGCACGCCGGACTGCGTTCCGTCGAGCCGGGACAAATCATCAACGCCAACGTCGACCTCGTGCTCGCGAACGAACTTTCCGCGGCCGTGGCGATCGGCGTGTTCCGAAGCATCAAAGGCGCGCACGGCGTCTTCGATCGCGAACGCATCGCCCTGGTCGAAGATCATTTCGTTCCCGCGAAGGACGCACAGTCGGCCAAGCTTGCCAAGTTGATGAAAGATTTTGCGGAAGAGCAGAAGATCACCCATTTCTTCGACGTCGGTCGCGGGGGAATCGAACACGTCGTCCTTCCGGAAGAAGGGTTGGTCGCGCCCGGCGAGCTGATCGTCGGCGGCGATTCGCATACCTGCACGTACGGCGCATTCGGCGCGTTTGCTACCGGAATGGGATCGACCGATATCGCGGCGGCTTTCGCACTCGGCGAAGTGTGGCTGAAGGTTCCCGCTTCGATCAAACTCGTCTACAACGGCCGCATGGGCCGGGGCGTCTATGCCAAAGACGTGATGCTCAAAACCGTTGGAACGCTCGGGATCGACGGTGCCACCTATCGCGCGATCGAATACACCGGGACGATGGTCGACGATCTGTCGATCACCGGACGAATCACGATGGCCAACATGGCGATCGAAGCCGGCGCCAAGAACGGCATCTTCAAAGCCGACGCCAAGACGATCGCCTACGTGAAAGAACGCACCGACCGTGCGTTTACCGTTGAAGAATCGGATGCCGATGCCGTTTACGAACGGACCATCGAAATCGACGTCGACGCGCTCGAGCCGCAGGTGGCGTTTCCACATCTTCCCGAAAACGTCCATCCGATTTCCGACGCGACGCGCGAACCGCTCAAAGTCGATCAGGTCTTCATCGGGTCGTGCACCAACGGCTATATCGAAGATCTGCGGGTCGTGGCGTCGATCCTCAAAGGAAAACGCATTGCTTCGAACCTGCGCGTGGTCGTCAACCCCGGTTCGCAAAAAGTCTACATGCAGGCGGCGGACGAAGGCATTTTGAGCACGCTGGTGCAAGCCGGCTGCGCCGTCAATACTCCCGGCTGCGGTGCCTGTTTCGGCGGCCACATGGGGACGCTCGGCGACGGAGAGCGCTGCGTCTCGACGACGAATCGCAATTACGTCGGGCGCATGGGCTCACCGAAAGCCGAAGTGTACCTCGCGTCGCCCGCGACGTGCGCGGCCTCGGCGCTCGCCGGGCGCATCGCCGATCCGCGCGAAGCGCTGGAACTCGTGGGAGCGTAACGATGGAAGCGGAACTGCGCGGCAAGGCACACCGGTACGGCAAGAACGTCGATACCGACGTCATCATCCCCGGGAAGTATTGCAACATCATCGACCCTGTTGAGCTCGGCAAGCACGCGCTCGAGGGGCTCGATCCGGAATTTTCGAAAGCCGTTCGCGCCGGCGACGTCATCGTTGCTGAGACGAACTTCGGCTGCGGTTCGAGTCGCGAGGTCGCGCCGATCGCGATCAAGGGTGCGGGCGTCTCGGCGGTCGTCGCCAAGAGCTTCGCGCGCATCTTCTATCGGAATGCGCTCAACATCGGGTTGCCGATCTTCGAGTCGGAAGAAGCCGTCGACGGCATCGCTTCCGGAGACGAAGTGACGATCGAACCTGCGACCGGCACCATTCGGAACGTAACGAAGGGCACGAGCTATCGCGCGGCCGCGTTTCCGCCATTCATGCAGCAACTGATCGACGCAGGCGGCTTACAACCGTACGTCGAGCGCCGCTTGGCGGAGCGCGCTTAGGGGCCCACTCCTCCCGAACCGCCCAGCATTCCCTGGCCGGGCGAGACGCTGTCGATCCACTTGTACTTCGGCCGGTAGGCCGCCGTGAACGCAATGCTCGCCGCCGCAGCCTGCATCATGCCGACCATGTCGTCGGTGCCGTCGAGCGTCGCGGTGAAGGTCATCGTGGTGCCGTCGTCTTTGGTCACGACGAGACGAACGCTCTTCCCGTCGAGCGAACCCGCGAGCGGATACTTTTTGTCGTTGTGTTGATTGTCCATAAACGTTCCAGTCAGCACGTCGCCGCGCTGCACCAGTTTGAAGTGATCGTAGACGGTGTCGCCGTCGCGCGACTGAATTTGGACTTCCCACACGCCTTCGATGCCCTTGCGATCGTCCGGACCGGGCGAGCCGGAGGCCTTCGGTGCGGGCGCCCCGCCCAGGGTCACGCCGAGCGAGCCGCCCTGATTCCCCGGGACGGGAAGTCCCGCGGGCACCGGAGTCGGGGCGAGCGAGGTCGCCGCCGGTTGAGGCGTCCCAACGTTGAGCGGAGGCGGCGACGGGGGCGCGGTCGCGGCCAGGGCCGGCAGACCGGTTCGGGCCGGAGAGGCGAAAAGCGAGAGAGCGAGGGCGAGCGCGCCCAGGAGCGGCAGATGACGTTTCATGGCCCCGTTGGCTTCGGCGTCGCGGGCGTAGGTGCTCCTTCAAACCGGCGCGGCTCGTTTGGAAGCAAGCGTACGCGTCCCGGCTCACCCCGCAGGTTCATCGCACCAACGATCTGTAACGTTTGCTCGCGCAACGCCGCATTTGCGCCGCCCACCGGGCAATTCAAATCGACGGACGTCCATCCGTGCCAGCGCACGACGAGCGTCGTTCCGAACGAGACGCTCTTCATGCAATGGTTTGCCGGTGCGTGCGTGTTGCGCGCATCGCGCACCGATGCGAAGAACCCATCCGTCGCTTCGTCCGAAAGCGCGGCGCCGGCCGCGGACGTGCCGCGTTGCGTGAGTTCGGTGGTGCCGTCGGACCACACTTTAATGGTATAAGCGGCGGTATTGGTGGACCCGCTGTTCAGGATAATCGCGCCGTCCCGCTCGGGTGCGGCCGCCGCTAACCCTCCGGACAGGGTCGATGCGCAGAGCAGCAGCCCCATGAAATGCTTCATGCGTGGTGAACGCGTGGAAGGCTACTTTTGTCTCAAAGCCCCTTGCGGGCTCTGGTATAATCGAGTGGCTGTGAAAGAGAAGATTCACCCCAAATGGTACCCCGAGGCCCGCGTCCACTGCGCGTGCGGCAATAGCTTTACGACCGGATCGACGGTTTCGGAAATCGCGGTCGAGATTTGCGCCGCGTGTCACCCGCTGTTCACCGGTCAGCAGAAATTCGTCGATACGGCCGGCCGCGTCGACAAATTCAACCAGCGAGCCGCTGCGGCGAAGCAGAAGCAACAAGAAGCCGCCGCCCGCAAGGCGCGCAAAGAACGCGACAAGGCCGCGGCCGAAGCTTAGCACGGCCGGCGAGTTCAAGGGGCGAGTTGCGTTTTGCAGCTCGCTTTTGATTTGTAGAGGATATGAGTTTCTCGGAAAGATTGGATGCCGTAGCGAAGCGCTTCGATGAGATCGAGGCGGAGCTCGCGCACCCTTCCGGCGAGTTCGATCAGGCGCGTTTCACGGCGCTCGTCAAGGAACGCTCCTCGCTCGAGGAGACGGTGCAAACCTATCGCGAGTATCGCAAGCTTCTCGAAACGACGGCAGCGAACCAGTCTCTGCTCGAAGACCGGTCCGATCCCGAGATGCACGCGCTCGCGGAAGAAGAAGCGCAGGCGCTGGCGGTGCGCCGCAAAGACCTCGAAGACCGGCTGCAGGCGCTCATGATCCCGAAAGACCCCAACGACGAAAAAGACGTTTTCATCGAAATTCGGGCGGGGGCGGGCGGGGACGAAGCGAGCATTTTCGCAGGCGACCTTGCGCGCATGTACATGCGGTTTGCCGAAGCATTAGGTATGCGCGTCGAGATCATGTCGATCAGCGAGAGCGATTCAGGCGGTTACAAAGAAATCGTTTTTGCGGTCAAGGGTCAAGCGCCGTACCGGTACTTCAAGCACGAGTCCGGCGTCCATCGCGTTCAGCGCGTACCGGTTACGGAAGCGCAGGGGCGCGTGCATACGAGCACCGCGACGGTCGCCGTTCTGCCGCAAGTCGACGACGACGATAAAGACGTCCAGATCAACCAGAAAGACCTGCAAATCGATACCTACAAATCCTCGGGCGCGGGCGGCCAGCACGTCAAAAAGACGGAGAGTGCGATTCGCATCACGCACCTTCCAAGCGGTACCGTGGTGTCGTGCAGCGAGGAGCGCTCGCAATTGCAGAATCGCGAGCGCGCCATGCAGATGCTGCGAAGCATCCTGGCGGAGGCGAAGCGGCGTGAAGCCGAAGAAGCACTCGGGACCATGCGACGCAGTCAGGTCGGCACCGGCGACCGTTCGGAAAAGATTCGCACGTACAACTTTCCCCAAGACCGCATCACCGATCACCGCATCAATCAGAACTTCGGCAACATTCGGGCGGTGTTGGACGGCGATCTCGGACACATCGTCGACGAGCTGCGCAAGGACGAACGCGCCCGGCTGCTGGCGGGCGAGACGAGCGCGGCGTGATCTCGCGCCAGACGCCGGAGACCATCCAGGCGGCACTGGCGCGCGGCACCGTTCTCCTAGCGAAGAGCAGCGATTCCCCGCGCCTGGACGCGCAGCTCTTGCTGGCGCATGTCCTCGGGAAAGAGCCCAGTTGGCTTGTCGCGCACGCGGAGAGCTACCTCGCACGCATGCAGGCCGAACGCTTCACCGGGCTGCTGGCCAAACGTGCCGCGGGGACGCCGGTGGCGCATGCGATCGGGATGTGGTCGTTTTACGGCCGTTCGTTCGAGGTCAATGAGAGCGTGCTGGTCCCGCGGCCCGAAACCGAACACCTCGTCGAAGCGGCGGTGGCCTATCTCGGCCGCCGGCTCGAAGCGCACGCATTCACAAAGCATCTGTTTACGTTGCTCGACGTCGGCGTCGGCAGCGGCGCCATCGCGTGTTCGATCGCCGCGGAATTTCCTACGGTCGTCGTCGACGGCACCGACGTCTCCGAAGACGCCGTGAAGGTTGCCGAACGTAACGCGCGGCGCTTCAACGTGCACGGCCGATGCAAATTCATCGTCGGCGATCTCACGCAACCGGTGTCACACAAGCAGTACGACGCCGTGATTGCAAACCTCCCGTACGTACCGAGCGCCGACGTCGCGGCCTTGCGCGGCAGCGATCCGGACGTGGCACTCGACGGAGGACCCGACGGGCTCGACCACTATCGCCGGCTGCTTCCCGCCCTGCCCCCCGTGCTCAAGGCCGATTACCTCGTGCTGCTCGAGGCCGCGCCGCCGACGATCCGCACGCTCGCGGAATTGGTGCACGACGCACTGCCCGATGCGACAGTCGCGATCGAGCGTGACTACGGAGGCCGCGAACGATATGTGGCGGCGTCGCGGGAGCGGGCAGCTACCCGGTAGAATAGAGACATCCCGAGATGGCAAAGTTTATCTTCTTTACCGGTGGCGTGGTGAGCTCGCTCGGTAAAGGGATCACCGCGGCTTCCCTCGGGCGCTTGCTGAAAAGCCGCGGCATCAGCGTTTCGATCCAAAAACTGGATCCCTACATCAACGTCGACGCCGGCACGATGAACCCGTATCAGCACGGGGAAGTTTTCGTTACCGAAGACGGTGCCGAAACGGATCTCGATCTGGGTCACTACGAGCGATTCATCGACGAGAATCTTTCGCGCGCGAACAACGTCACGACGGGCCAAATCTATAATTCGGTCATCGATAAAGAACGCCGCGGCGACTACCTCGGTGCGACGGTGCAAGTCATTCCCCACATCACGAACGAAATCAAAGCGCACATCAAGCGCGTGGCCGAAGAGAGCCAGGCGGAGGTGTGCATCGTCGAAGTAGGGGGAACCGTCGGCGACATCGAGTCCCTGCCGTTCCTCGAAGCAATCCGGCAGATCCGGTACGACGTCGGGGACGAGAACGTGATGTTTTGCCACCTGACTTTGGTGCCGCATTTGGGTGCAGCCGAAGAGCTGAAGACGAAGCCTACGCAGCACAGCGTGCGCGAGCTGCGCGGCATCGGAATTTCGCCCGACGCGATCGTGTGCCGAACCCAATCCGCGACTCCCATGCCGCTGGAACTGAAGGAGAAAATCGCGCTCTTTTGCGACGTGCCGGTGAGCGCCGTCGTGCAGAACGCCGACGCGAAGACAATTTACCAAGTTCCGCTCAACCTGGAGATGGAAGGCTTGGCCGAAGCCGCAGTACGCAAGCTTCAACTCGCGCAACGTTCCCCCGATCTCGAGGATTGGGCGGCGATCGTCGAACGCATCACCGAGCCGAGCCGCCGGCTCCGCGTGGCGTTGATTGGAAAGTACGTCGAGCTGAAGGACGCGTACATCTCGATCACCGAGGCGCTCAACCACTCGGGGATCTTTCACAATGCCGCGGTTGAGATCGTGCGCATCGATTCCGAAGTGGTGGAAAATGAAGGCACCGGCTTGCTGCGCGACGCGCACGGCATTCTCGTGGCACCGGGCTTCGGCGCGCGCGGCGTCAAGGGGAAGCTTCGTGCGATTCGCTACGCGCGAGAGAATCGCGTGCCGTTTTTGGGGATTTGCTTCGGCATGCAGTTGGCGTGCATCGAATTTGCGCGGAGCGTTTGCGGTCTTCCGGATGCGATGACGAGCGAAGTCGACGAAACGACGCCGGACCCGGTCATCGACTTTCTCCCCGAGCAGCGCAATATCGAAGTGATGGGTGGCACGATGCGGCTCGGTGCCTACAGCTGCGAGCTCGAACCGGATTCGCTGGCGGCGCGCGCGTATGGTGAGTTGCACATCAGCGAACGCCATCGCCACCGATACGAATTCAACAATCGTTACCGGCCGCTTTTTGAAGAGCACGGCATGCGCTTTTCCGGCCACCACCTGGTTGGAAAGACCACGCTTGTGGAAGTCATCGAGCTTCCACCCGACATGCACCCCTGGTTCGTCGGGACGCAGGCACATCCGGAATTCAAGTCACGCCCGAACCGTCCGTCGCCCCTCTACCGCGATTTCATCGGGGCCGCCGTTGCGCGCGAGCAAAGCGTTCCCGTTCGCAGTTTGGCGCACGCGCCGACCGTCTCCTGAAGCCGCAGGATCTCACGGTCGTCATCCTCACGAAAAATGAGGAGGCGAATCTTCCAAGAGCGCTCGCCGGCGTGCCGGAGGGGGCGCACCTTCTCGTCGTGGACGCGTGTTCTACCGATCGCACGACCTCGATCGCCCGGGATGCCGGGGCGGAGGTGATCCAGCGCGAGTGGCGCGGCTTCATCGATGCACGTCTCTTCGCACTCGCGCACGTGCACACCGAGTGGACCTTCATGCTCGATGCGGATGAAGTGATCGACGCGCGCCTTCGGCACAGCATCGCCGCTTTGGATCCGCAATATTTGGGTTATCGCGTCGGACGGTCGACATATTTTTGCGGCCGGCCGATGCGCATTTGGGCAAACGAGCGTATCCTGCGCCTGTTTCGTACCGCGCGTGCTCGCCTTCGCACGACGGCGCAAGCGGTGCAAGCAGAGGTGCACGAGGCCTGGAGCGTCGACGGACCGGTCGGAGATTTAGACGGAACGCTCGAACATTTTTCCTATCCCACGATGTCCGCGTACCGTTCCAAGTTCGATACCTACACGGATCTCGAGGCGCGCGCAGCCCGCTCGACGTCGAGTCAGGCAACCGCCCAAAGTTTCTGGGCCGTTCCACGATTCCTATGGCTGCTCTTCGCGCGGGGCGGCATTCAAGACGGGTGGCGCGGTATCTACGTTTCGTTTTGGTCCGCGTGGTACGCGGCAACGGTTGCGTGGAAAGCCGCGCACCGCTAAGACGGATCGCGCTCGACGCGCGTCAGACCCGGCAGATGTCCGCCGGAATGAAGCGATACACCGCGCAACTCGCGGCGTGTCTCCCGCGCGTTGCACCCGAATTCGACTTCGTGCTCTTCGACCGGGGCGAAAATTTTGGACTCGACGAACAGTGGCGCTTGCCGCGGGAAATGCGCAAGGCTCGCGCGGATCTCGCGCACTTCACCTCGCTCTACGCGCCGCTTTTTTCGCCGCGGCCGTACGTGATCACGATTCACGATTTGATCCATTTGCGCTATCCGCAGTTTTTCAAACGCCGGGTAGGGCCGTATTACCGCACCGCGGTGCGCCTCGTCGCTTCGCGGGCAGCGCGCGTGATCACCGACGATACGCGGACGGTGGGCGATCTGCAGCGCTTTCTCGGCGTGCCGCGCGAGCGTTGCAGCGTCGTCCCGTTGGGCGTCGACCAGCAATATCTGCAAGTGCACACGAAGTATCGCGGCGCCCTGCCGTATTTCTTGTACGTCGGGAATCACCGCGCTCACAAAAACTTGCGGACGCTCTTTGAAGCCTGGCATTCATTGGGGGACGAGCGCGCGGCCGATTTATACGTCACCGGCCCGGACGATTTCGAGGGAAGCCTCGTCGAGTACCAGACGGCACGGCGCCAAATCGTCTGCTTGGGCGAGGTTCCGGCGGCGCGCATGCCGGCGCTCTATGCCGGGGCGGTAGCGCTCGTGCATCCGGCGTTGTGCGAAGGGTTCGGACTACCGATGCTGGAGGCGATGGCGGCGCGCACGTGCGTGATCGCCTCGGAAAGCTCCGCACCGATGGTTTTGCAATCGGGAATGTTGCTTTTCCCGCCCACGGACGCCGCGGCGCTCCGCGCGCGAATGTTGAAGGTCCTTACGGACGAAGGGCTGAGAAGTGCCCTCGTCAGCGAAGGGCGAAGGATCGCCGAACGCTTGACGTGGGAAGCCTGCGCGCGCGCCACCGCCGACGTTTATCGCGAAATATTGGAGCAATGCTGACCCGACGCTGCACCGTCTTGTCGATCGCGCTGATTGCCGCTCCGCTGAGCGCGTTTGGCGCCGTCCCCACGCCGAAACCGATCACACTTGCGATCAACGGTACGTCGCTCAGCGTGCAGCCTCCGCCGCGGATCATTCACGGGGTGCTCTTCGTTCCGGTTCGGCACGTCTTCTCGGCGCTCGGCCTGCCGTTCGACCGCGCTGGATCGCTGGTGCGCACCAGCGTCGGGGATCGTACGGTTCTGATGCGTTTGAATTGCGCTTGCGCGGTCGTAAACGGCGACGAAGTGCGCCTCGAAGCTGCGCCGGTGGAGATCTCCGGGGTATTCTTCGCGCCACTCGGCTTCTTCACGGCGGCGCTGGGCGCGCAAGCGCAATATTCGTCGCGGCGTCGCGAAGTCGAAATCAGCTCGTCGACCGTTGGGCGCGCAAGCGACGACGCGGTGACGCTTTCAAACGGCCGGGAATATATGGGAGTCGTCCAAGCAATCGACGAGGACTCCGTGCCGCCTTCGATCACGGTAACACACGGAGTCAGCGTAAAAACCGTGCGCATCCGCAACGAGCCGCCGGTCTTGATCAACGACGTCGTCGCCAATACCTTGACGCCCGGCACGATGGACGACGTTCATGTGGGAGACTTTGCAAAGATCGTCGTGTTGAAGGATGGGAGCGTCTCGCGCATCGTCGCCGCGTTCGCTTCTCGGCGCGGAACCATTGCCGCGATCGCCGGGAACGAGATCGTTTTGAACGACGGGCACGTCGTCAAACCCAGTGCGGTGACCGCGCTTTCGCTGAACGAGGAGGGAGCGCAAGTCGCCGACCTTCACGTTGGCGACGACGTCACGGTTCGGTACAATCTCGATACGTCCGAGGTGCGTGAAATCATTGCGACGCGGCCGTTCACGGGTTCCCCGCCGCCTCCCGGACCGGTGGCCATCGCCTCCCTGACGGTGAACGCGGATCATCCGCTGCGTCCGGGGGACGGCTTCGACGTGGTCATGCATGGGACGCCCGGCGGGACCGCTACCTTTGACGTCGGTCCATACTTCACGGGACTCACGCTGAGCGAGCATACCGCGGGCACGTATTCCGCGCATTTCGTCGTTCCGCGCGGCGCGAATTTCCGGGCTGCTCCGATTTTCGGTCATTTGGTCGTCGGTGGGACGAGCGCGCCGCGCGCCGTTTCCGAGGCCGTGGTGTCCGCGGCCAGCACGCCGCCGGGTATCGGCGACGTCGCGCCGGACGACGGCGCGACGGTCAACGATCGTCAGCCGAGTATCTATGCAACCTTTGCGGCAAACGCGGTCCCGGTGAACACGTCGAGCATACAAATCGTGGTGAACGGTCGTGACGTGACCTCGAGCGCGCAGCGGGCCGCGGGCTTTGTGGAATATCGCCCCGCCGTGGAATTCGATGAAGGAACGGTGCGCGTGACGGTGCGGGTTTCGGATCTCGCGGGCAACGGATCCGAGAAGTCGTGGACGTTTCGCATCAAGGCGCGACAGTGAGCTGATGGCGGTTTCGGGTCCGGACTGCATCTTTTGCAAGATCGTGGCAGGCGAGATTCCCGCCACGTTCCTTCACCGCGACGACGACGTCGTTGCAATCGCCGACGTTTCGCCACAAGCCCCGACGCATCTGCTCGTTATGCCGGTGCGCCACGTCGCCGATATTGCGACGTTGATGGAAGGCTCCGGCGCACCGCTGATCGAGAGCCTGCTGCGCGTTGCGGCGCGCCTGGGAAGCCGCGCCGCGGGCTTTCGCTTAGTGATCAATAGCGGTCCGGAGGGTGGCCAGACGGTGGGTCACCTCCACGTGCATGTTCTTGGGGGCCGGCAAATGCACTGGCCGCCCGGATAGCGATTTCTCATCGGTTTCTTAGCACGGTTGCTTCGAAATTCGGGTAATCCGAAGAGAGGAGCTTCGGGCGATGCGTTTCTGGCGAGTGGTAACCGCAATTTTGCTTTCGTGCTCGACCGGCTGTGGTGGGGGAGGCGGTAGCGCGGGCGGCGCGCCGCCGCCGGGACCGACCCCGGCACCCGCCGGAAAGATCACGCACGTCGTGATCGTCTTTCAAGAGAACCGTACGCCCGACAACCTCTTTCACGGCTTGCCGAACGCCGACATTGCCAATTCCGGGCTGAACTCACACAACCAAAGCGTCACGTTGCAGCCCGTCGACCTGACCGCTCCGTACGACATCGATCACAGCCACGATAAAGCATTCGTGACGGAGTACAACGGCGGGCAAATGAACGGTTTTGACAACGTCGACATCGACTGCAGCACTCCGGGCTGCCCGGCAACAGCCTATGGCTACGTTCCGCAGTCCGAGGTTCAGCCGTACTTCACGTTGGCCCAAGCATACACGTTTGCCGATCGCATGTTTCAGAGCAACGCGGGACCGAGCTTTCCGGCGCATCAATACATCTTGAGCGGAACCTCCACGAACGCTACGGGCAGCACCCTGCTCGCCGCGGAAAATCCCGACTACGCAAACAACAACAATACGAATTGCGACGGCGATCCCAACAGCACCGTCAAAATGATCGATCCGTCCGGCGGCGAGACCACGAAGCTGCAGCCGTGCTTCGATCACGAGACGCTGTTCGATGCGCTCGATGCGAAGCATATTTCGTACCGTTATTATGCCACCGGGACGAGCGGCTTGTGGGTAGCTCCGGACGCCATCAGCCACATCAAGAACGGCGCGGACTGGGCGAACGTCGACTCGACAAGCGCGCAAATCCTGACGGATATTGCGAACGGGCAGCTCGCAGCGGTGTCGTGGGTAACGCCGACCGCCGCCGCGTCCGATCACGCGAAGTCCAACGACGGCACCGGCCCCGCGTGGGTAGCTTCGATCGTCAACGCGATCGGCAATTCGGCGTATTGGCAAAATACCGCGATCTTCATCACGTGGGACGATTGGGGCGGGTGGTACGACCACGTCGCTCCTCCGCAGTACAATCCGAACGAGCTGGGATTTCGCGTGCCGCTGATCGTCGTCTCCGCGTACGCTCGTCCGGGGTACGTTTCGCACGTCCAGCACGAGTTCGGCAGCATTCTGCACTTCACGGAGGAGACGTTCGGGCTCGCTTCCCTCGGCTATACCGACGCGCGCGCCGACGATCTCGCGGACTGCTTCAATTTCACGCAAACGCCGCTGACGTTCAAGACGGTCCAGAGCGATCGGCGGGCGAGCTTTTTCACGCATCTACCGCCCTCGAATGCGCCCGTCGATACCGACTTTTAACGCTTGCGGTTGACCCTCTCGCCGCGCGTGTGCTAGAGTTACTGCGGTCCGCCGTTGGGCGGACCGGATTTTTTACGCCGAAAGGGGGGTTGAAGAAGAATGGAAGTCCGTGTTGCTCCTGGTGAAACCATCGAGAGCGCGCTGCGCCGCTTCAAAAAAGCCACCCAAAAAGCCGGCGTTTTGGCGGAAGCGCGCAAGCACGAACACTACGAGAAGCCGAGCGTTCGCCGCAAGAAGAAATCGGCCGCAGCGCGCAAGCGCCGCTCCTAGTGGCCTCCCTGCGAGATCGCATCCAAGCCGACTTGGTGGCTGCGATGAAAGCCAAAGATCAGATACGGGTCGACACGCTGCGGTCGGCCCTTTCTGGTTTTACCTATAAACGGACCGAGGCCGGGCAAGACCTCACCGAGGCGGACGAGCTCGCGGTGGTCCAGCGGCAAGTAAAACAGCGGAACGACGCGATTACGGAATATCGCAAAGCCAAGCGTGACGACCTCGCTTCAAAGGAAGAGACGGAGCGCGACATTTTGACGGCCTATATGCCCGCGCAGAAGTCGGCCGACGAAGTCCGCGAGATCGTTCGCAAGGCGATGGCCGCGATGCCCGCCGACGCGCGCAACCCCGGGTCGGTGATGAAGGCCGTGATGCCGCAGCTCAAGGGTCAGGCGGACGGCAACGTCGTGCGCCAGGTCGTTACCGAAGAACTCGCCTAGCGACACCCGGCCGGTGCAACTTCCGGGTCCGGCGAAGGTAGTTCTTGGCATGCTGAACCTGCGGACGTTCCGCTTGGGCATCTTCGCGGCGGCGATCGCGGCGGGGACCTTCGGCATGCTCTTGGCCGCGAGTGCGCAGGGCGACGCGAAGCGCGTGATGCTCGTCCCCATCGATGGACAAATCGACGAAGGCATGGCCCACATGGTCGACCGCTCCGTCGCGGAAGCGGAGCGCGACGGCGACGGCGCCGTGGTGCTGGACGTCAACACGCTGGGCGGTCTGGTTACCTCCGGAACGGAAATTCGCGACTCGCTGCTCGCGTCACGTCTCCCCACGATTGCTTACGTTTCGGAGCGCGCTATTTCGGCCGGTGCGCTGGTCACGCTGAGCGCCAAGCACATTGTGATGGCGCCCGGCTCGACGTTCGGCGCCGCCGAGCCGATCCCAAAAACCGTCAAGACCGTTTCGTTTCTGCGTGGTGAATTCGCGTCGACCGCGCTGCGAAACCATCGCGATCCGGCGCTCGCCGCCGCAATGGTTGACGCCACGACCGACGCCCCGCCGTACAAACGCTCGGGTTCGATTCTGACGCTCACGGCGGAGGACGCAAAACGCGCCGGCATGGCCGATGCGATCGCGCCGACTCTCGGCGAAGCGTTGGCGGATACGGGTTTCGGTGGCGCGCAGGTGCAGAAGGCCGAGTACACGTTCGCTGAGCAGATTGCGCGCTTTGCGACCAACGCGGAAATCAGCGGCTTGCTCCTGTCGATCGGGATGCTCGGCCTCTTGATCGAGATGCAAACGCTGCACGGCATCGCGGGAGCAATCGGAGTCGGGGCATTCGCGCTCTTCTTCGGCACGCACGTCTATGCCGGCTTTAGCAACGGTCTGGTCATCGTACTCGCGCTGCTGGGCGTGATCGGCATCCTTTTTGAGCTGCACGTCGTGCCGGGGCATGGTGCGCCGGGTATCTTGGGCGGAATCGCACTCCTGCTCGCAGTATTGCTCGCGTTCGGCATCCCGCTGTTTTTCATCGCATTGCAGACGATCGCATGGTCGATCTTGCTCACGATCTTCTTGTTCTGGCTCGCGACGCGCGCATTTCCGGAGAATGCTTTCATGCGCCGGCTGACGTTCGCAGGCGTGCAAGGGCCGGAGTACGTCGCCAGCCGTGATTTCTCGGATTTGCGCGGAAAATCGGGATCCGCCTCTTCGCTCCTACGGCCCGCTGGGGTCGCGACGATCGACGGACGCCGCGTCGACGTTTTGACGGACGGCGACTTTATCGCGGCAGGGACGCCGATTCGCGTGACGCGCGTGGAAGGCGCGCGCGTCTTCGTCGAACCCGTCGCGCTGCCCAACTACAAGGAGTAACCGTGGCAGCAATCCCCACCTTTCTCGTGATCGTGATCTTTTTCGTCGCGATCGTGGCCTTCTTTATATTCCTCTACTACTTTCCGATCGGATTGTGGATTCGAACCATCGCGGCCGGCGTGCCCCTTTCGATCGTTTCGCTGATCCGGATGCGTTTTATCGGCATTCCTCCGAGCATCATCGTGAATAACTTGGTTCGCGCGCGAAAGGCGGGCCTGCCGCTGACCGTCGATCAGATGCAGTCGCATTTCTTGGCGGGGGGAAACGTTGAGAACGTGGTGTTGGCGATGATCGCCGCACAACGTGCGCAGATTCCTTTGGAATGGCAACGCGCGGCCGCCATCGATCTGGCCGGTCGCAACGTTTTGGAAGCGCTGCAAACGTCGGTGAACCCGAAGGTGATCGAAACGCCGGTGTTTCAGGGCGTCGCGCAAAACGGCATCCAGCTGAATGTGAAGGCGCGAATCACAGTGCGCAGCAACCTCGATCGGTACGTCGGAGGCGCGGGCGAGCCGACGATCATTGCGCGCGTCGGCGAAGGCGTCGTCTCGGCCGTCGGTGCGGCCGTCGATCACAAAGAAGTTCTCGAATATCCGGACCGCATTTCGAAGACCGTTCTTGCGAAAGGCCTCGACGCCGGCACTGCATTCGAAATCGTATCGATCGACATTGCGGACGTCGACGTGGGGAAGAATATCGGCGCGGAGCTGCAGATGTCGCAAGCTGAGGCCGACCGCCGCATCGCGCAAGCGAAGGCCTCGGAACGGCAATATGCGGCTATGGCCTCGGAACAGGAACAAAAAGCGCAGACGCAAGCGATGCGCGCCAAAGTCGTAGAGGCGGAAGCGTCGATCCCGATGGCGATCGCGGAGGCCTTTCGGAGCGGCAATCTCGGCATCATGGACTACTACCGCATGAACAACATCAAAGCCGATACGGACATGCGTTCTTCGATCGGGACGAGCGTCGAGCGGACCGACCAGCCGCCCCAGGCGCCGCCGCCCCCGGCGGCGCCGAAATGAGCCAGAGTTTGGAACCGGCCCGCCGGCAGATCCCGGTGATCGCCCGCCGCATTCCCGACATGCCGCCACACCCGGCCGATGAGGTGAACCAAACGGGCGGTGTGCTCGGCGGGTTGTTCGAAGATGGGAAGAGCGTATTGCGGGCAATCGTGGCGGCGGAAATTTTGGCGCCGCCGCGCGCCCTGCGGGAGGGTGGTCACTGGCAGACACACGCGAGGAACGATCGGTCGACCTAAGCCGGCTGCACGACCACCTGCGGCTCTTCGGACAATTCGACCAAAACCTCGAAACGCTCGAACAAGCAGTCCCCGTCGCGCTACGCGTCGACGGTAACCGGATCCTGATTCACGGCGATCCGCCGGCGGCAACGGCGGCGCAGCAGATTTTGCGGCGCATGCTCGACGCGGCAGTCGACGGCGCGCTGCTGACGCCAGACGACGTGAGGCTTGCGGCGCGCGACGTGCTCGAACGTGTCGACGGCCCTGCGTTGCCGCAGACCCTCTTCACGACGCAGCGCGGCAAAGAGATCCGCCCGCGCACGCACGGCCAGCGTGCGTTCGTCGATTCGATGCAACGCCACACCCTGACGATCGGCATCGGACCCGCCGGAACGGGCAAGACCTTTCTCGCCGTGGTCATGGCGGTTCGCGCGCTGCGGCGGCGCGAAGTCTCGCGCCTCGTACTTTCGCGCCCTGCGATCGAGGCCGGAGAGAAACTCGGGTTTCTTCCCGGCGATCTGAAGGAGAAGGTCGATCCGTACCTGCGTCCGCTCTACGACGCGCTGGCGGAGTTGCTGGACGACGGGATCGTCGCAAAATATTTGGAGCGCGGCATCATCGAAGTCGCTCCACTCGCGTACATGCGCGGCCGAACGCTCTCCGATGCGTTCGTGATTCTCGATGAAGCGCAGAATGCCACACACGATCAGCTGAAGATGTTTCTGACCCGTTTGGGGGCGGACTCGAAGATGGTCGTGCAAGGCGACGTTACGCAGATCGATTTGCCGCGCGGCACCGGCAGCGGTCTCCTCGAAACGCCACGGATTTTCGCCGGAATGCACGACGTCGGCATCGTGACGCTCGACGAAACCGACGTGGTGCGCCATCCGCTCGTCAGTCGCATCATCGGCGCGTATGGAACCTTCGAGCAACGCCCGCGATGATTCACTATCGAAATGAGGTTCGGCAGAGCGGATTGGACGCCCGAAAGGTCAAACGAACCGCGCGAAAACTTTTGGGCGAGGTCGGCGAGCGCGATTCAGCGCTCTCGATTTCTTTCGTCGACGACGTGACGATCCGCCGCCTCAATCACCTTCACCGCGGGAAGGATCGCGCGACCGACGTCCTCAGCTTTCCGCTGATTGCCCTTCGAGGCGCGCTACCGCGCGCATCCCTCGACGGGCTCGGGACAGGCCCTCAGGATGACACGCCGGAACGACTGCTCGGCGACATCGTGATCAGCGTCGAGACGGCGCGCCGTCAAGCCGCTGCGTATGGTGCGAAAACGGAAGCCGAAGTCGAGCGCTTGCTGATTCACGGTTTGTTGCACATCGTGGGGCACGATCACGAAGCCGAAGACGATGCCCGGCGCATGCGTGCGGAAGAGCGGCGGCTGGCCGATGCAATCGGTCTGGCGTGGCCGTACGATTGATGCAAGAACGGCACGAACGGCACGAGCCGGTGGCTCGCTACAAACGGATCGGCGAAAGTAAGATGTGGCGTTCGTTCGATCACGCGTTCAACGGCGTCATCTACGCCGCAAAGACGCAGAGCAACATGCGCGTGCATCTCGTTCTGGCGGCGCTGGTTTTGATTGCCACGCTGGTGCTGCGGCTGGAGAGGATCTACGTGATAGCGATCGTCGTCGTCGTCGCGATGGTGCTCGCTTTGGAGCTACTCAACACGGCGGTCGAGGCGGTGGTCGATTTGCTCACGGTCGCCCACCATCCGCTCGCGAAAACGGCGAAGGACGCGGCCGCGGGGGCGGTCTTGGTCGCGAGCCTGGCGGCGGTCGTGGTCGGATATCTCGCGTTCTACGAAGGGCTCTTTCGAAATGGGGCGCTCGTGTACAACGCCGTCCAGCAAGTGCCCGCCAATCTGGTCTTCGTCGCCCTCGCGGTCGTGGCGATCGCGACGATCTTCGCGAAGGCGTACGTCGGCCGCGGGTCGGCCCTGCAGGGGGGAGCCGTCTCGGGGCATGCCGCCTTGGCATTTGCAGGGGCGACGCTGCTCGCGCTGCTCGTGCAGAAGCCGATCGTTGCGGTCCTGGGGTACAGCCTGGCCCTCTTGGTCGCTCAGAGCCGGGTCGAGGCCCGCATCCACACGGTTTTCGAGACATTCTGGGGCGGAACGCTGGGGGTCCTGACGTCGCTGGCCATTTATCTGGTCATTCGACCCCATGTGCTATAATGGGCCCGCATTGCTAGACACTGACCCGCTACCCGCTTCGCCGACCTCTCCGCGAGGTTGCGCCATCACCCGATGACCGCTCTCACCTGGCTCGAAGTCGCCGCGCTGCTCGCGCTGGTGCTCGCCGCGGCATTCTTTGCGGCTTCGGAAGCCGCCCTGGTCGGCCTCTCCCGCCTGCAGGCGCGCGCCATGGCGGAACGCGGGGTCAAGCGCGCCGGGGCGGCCGTGGACCTCTTGGAGCACCGAAGCCTCTTCCTGACCGCGATCCTGGTCGGCAACACCATCGTGCTGCTCTGTGCGGATTCGCTCGCGACCTATTTGAGCATCAAGCACCAGATTCCGAACGCCGTGCTCGTCTCCACCATCCTGATGACGTTCGTGTTGCTCCTATTTGGGGAAATTGTGCCGAAAACGCTGGCCGTCAGCGATACACAGCGTTGGGCACTGCGGCTTGCACCGCTGATGTTGCGTATGGCCCAGGTTCTGTCGCCGCTCGTGCACGCATTTTTGTTCTTGACGGATCTGCTGCTGCGGCCGTTTGGCGTCCGAACGAGCGCAAACCAAATTTTCGTTACGGAAGAAGACATCCGCGCCATCGTCAACGTCGGTGCGGAGCAGAAGGTACTCGAAGAACAAGAGCGCGAGATGATTCATTCGATCATCGAATTCGGCGACACGATCGTGCGCGAGGTCATGACGCCACGCCGCGACATCGTAGCCGTTTCGATCGACGAATCGGCGCGCCGCGCTCTCGACCTGGTGATCGCCGAAGGCTATTCGAAGTTGCCCGTCTATACCGAATCGAAAGACGACATCGTGGGGGTCGTCCACGATCGCGAGCTGCTGATCGCGCTTGCAAACGGGACCCTCTCGACAACCCCGCTTCGGCAGTTGCAGCGTCCCATCGCGCACGTGCCGGAAAACAAGAAGATCGCCGAGTTGCTGCGCGAGATGCAACGCGATAAGTTTTCCATGGCGATCGTCGTCGATGAATACGGCGGCACGGCCGGCCTCGTGACGATGGAAGATCTTTTGGAAGAAATCGTCGGCGAGATCCGAGACGAACACGACGAGGGCGAGGAAGAGCCGATTCGCATGGTGTCCGACAGCGAAGCCGTCGTTGAAGCCGGTGTGAACATCGAAGACGTCAACGCCAAGCTCGGGACGAGCCTGCCGCATGAGGAGTTCGAAACGATCGGCGGTTTGACGGTCGGCTTGTTCGGGAGGCTTCCGACGGAAGGCGAGCAAGTGGAGGCCGAGGACCATACGCGGTTGCGCGTCGACAAAACGCGCGGAAAGCGCATCGTACTCGTCCGGATTTACACGAACGGACGCGTCGGGGCCGAAAGCGCGCCGGAGGAGACCGCGGAAACCCTCGAACCCAGTGAGTAACGTCGACGAAAACGCCCTGCTCAGCCTGGCCGGTCATATGCGGGCGCAAGCGTATGCGCCATATTCGGGCGTTCGCGTGGGCGCGGCGGTGCTCGTGGAACGCGACGGAGAGATGCGTTTGTTCGGTGGAGCGAACGTCGAGAACGCGTCCTTCGGACTTTCAATCTGCGCGGAGCGCGTGGCATTGTGCGCGGCGGTGAGCAGCGGATTCGGTGGAACGATTCGTGCGTTGGCGGTTGCGGGGCCGGATGGCGCAACGCTGACGCCGTGCGGTGCCTGCCGGCAATTCGCGGCCGAATTCGGCGATCTCGCCGTGATTTACACCGCGGCCGATACCGTCGTGAGAAAGTCGATTCGCGAGCTGTTGCCTGCGGCGTTCGATTCTAGCTTACTGCGCCGATGACGCAACCTCGCGCCTACAAAGCCGCGGCCATCGTCTTGCGGGCGCGCAATCTGGGAGAAGCGGATCGCATCTTCACTCTGTTTTCGCTCGAGCATGGAAAGCTCGAGGCCGTGGGAAAGGGCGTTCGCCGCACGAAAAGCGCCCTGGCCGGCCGCTTGGAATTCATGAACGAGGTGGCGCTCGTGTTGCATCGCGGCCGCAGCCTCGATGTGATCACCTCCGCGGACCTGCTGGTTTCGCACTGGAATGCCATCGTTTCGCCGCAAACGTTTGCAGTGGCAAACAGCATGGCGGAACTCGTCGATGCATTCTGCGAACCGGAGCTGGCAGTTCCGCCGATTTACGAACTGCTGCGCGGAGTGTTGCGCGCAATCGAGCGAAATTCCGATCCGGCGGCGCTCCTGCCGCGCTTTCAGTTGCGCTTGCTCGACGCGCTGGGTTTGGGGCCGCCGGTCGACCGGTGTTCGCGTTGCGGAACGGCACTCGGAGATGGAAACGTGTGGCTCGACGCGGAAAGCGGCGGCTTAGCGTGCGCAGCGTGCCGCACGGCGTGGCAGACCGTTATCGCGCTCGAGGGCCCGGATGTACAAAATTTTCGCGCGTTGGCGGCGCCGCGATCCGAAGGCGCCGCGCTGTACGCGCGGCCGAACGTCGCGGCGGCGGTCGATACTCTCGTGACGTATCATTTGGGGCGGCGCACGAAGTCGAGCGCGGTGCTCTCGTGACGCTGCTCGCATTGGACGTCGGATCGGTGCGCATCGGCGTCGCCGATTCCGATCCGGGTGAAACGTTTGCCCTGCCGCTTTCGGTGATCGAAAGGACGAACGTTCGTGATGACCTCGAACGAATCGTCGATCTCGCACAAAGCTACGGTGCAGGCGAGATCGTGGTCGGCGATCCGGTTCGGTTGAACGGCGAGCGCGGGCTCGCATCGGAAAAAATCGATCGCTTCGTCGAAGCGCTGGCGCGCCGTTTCACGGGATCGATTCACCGCGTCGACGAGCGGCTGACCACCGCGCAGGCGACCAAAGCCCTGATCGGCGCCGACGTTTCGCGTTCTCGCAGAAAGAAGGTGGTCGACAAAGTTGCCGCCTCGCTGATTCTGGAAACATTCTTGGCTCGGCGCCGATGAAACTCGCACGGATTGTGGCAATCACGTTGCTCTTATCGGGTGCAACGGTGGCCTTGGCAGGCATTTGGTTCCGGTACGCGATCTACGGAGACCAACGTCTGCCCGTTGCGCAGGTGGACGTCATCGTGCCTCGCGGCGACGACTTTCGGCAAATCGCCGGCCTGCTACGCGAGCGTGGGGTGATCGACGACGTGCCCGCATTTCTGATTCTGGCGCGTCTGCGCCATGCCGACAGCGACGTCCATGCGGGCGGTTATCGCTTTCCGGCGCATATGAGCGAAAGCGACGTGCTGGAAGCGTTACGAACGGGCGGCGCGCAAGTCGCCGTCTGGGTGACGGTTCCGGAGGGGTTCACCGCGCACCAGATCGCGCAACGATTGAGCGAGGCGAGGCTTGGAAGCGCCGATTCGTTCGAACGGTACTTTCTCCATCACTCGATTGTGGTGGGTGGGACGCGCACGGCCAATCTTGAGGGCTTCCTTTTTCCCAGCACGTACTTGATGCCCTTAGGCGCGACGCCGGAACAAATCGCGAAGGTCATGACGGACGAGTTCGCGCGCGAACTGCCGCGCGATGCCGGGCAACGGGCGCGTAAAGTCCACTTGAGCGTTCCCGCCGTGGTCACGCTCGCATCTCTGATCGAGCGGGAGGCAAAAGCGGACGGCGAGCGCCCGCTGATGGCCGGCGTTTACTATAACCGTCTGCGGATCGGCATGCCGCTCGAGGTCGACGCGACGATCGAGTACGTTTTCCCGGAACACAAGTCGGAAATAACGAGAGCGGATTTGCAGATCGACTCACCCTACAACACCTATCTCCACACCGGGCTTCCACCGACGCCGATCGCCAACCCGGGCCGGCCCTCGCTGTGGGCCGCCTTCCACCCGCAGGCATCTGCCTATCTCTACTACGTCTACAAAGGAAACGGGCACCACGCTTTCGCACGAACGCTGCAGGAGCACAATGCCAATGTCGAGCGCTATCTCAGGTAGGAGTGCCAAATGAGTTCCAGCAACGGTGAAACGCCTCAGACGAACAAGCTCGAACTGCGCGACGTGCTCGTCATTCAGACAACCGATGAGAAGCAGCTGGAATTCGAAGTCGTCGGCTTGGTCGAAGACGAAGATGCGAATACCTACGCGGTGTGCTATTGCGAAAAAGAAGATGAATTCGTGGTAACCAACGCGACGGGTGAGCTGCTTTCCGACGACGAGTTGGCGCAGGAAATTTTGGACGACTTTTTCGTGTTGGCCGAAGAAGCCGCACCCGAGGAGGGCTCCGAGTAGCCCGGGTCCTCTTTCTCTCGGCCAACGTCGGGGTAGGACATATGTCGGCCGCGGCGGCGGTTCGGCACGCGCTCGTCGCGCGCGAGCCGGATATTAGCACGCAGGTGGTCGATTCGTACAAGTACGCCGCATCGATGGTTTCTCGCGTGGTGTCCGACGGCTACATCGGAATGGTGAAAACCATTCCGCAGATGTATCGCTACATCTACAATCGGGCGGAGCGTGCCACGGAAGTGGGGCCGTTTCGCACCTGGATCCATCAGTTCAGCGCGACGAACATTCGGCCGCTCATGGAGCGGACGAAGCCTGACGTGGTGGTTTGTACGCACGCTTTTCCGAGCGGCGTCATGGCGGAATACAAGCGGCAATTCACGGATGCGCCGCCCGTAATCGGCGTGGTGACGGATTTTGCGGTCCACGCGTTTTGGGTGCACGACAATATCGACTGTTATGCCGTCGCGTCCGAAGAAACGTGTGCTGCGCTCTTGCAGCGGGGGGTTGCGGCGGAGCGCGTCATCGTGAGCGGGATTCCGGTGGGGGAGCAGTTCGCGCGCCCGACGTCGCATCGCGAAGAGTTGAAGGCGGCATTGGGCTTGCCGGGAGACCGGCCGGTGGTCCTGCTGATGGGCGGAGGCCTCGGCATTGGTCCGCTGCAAATGATGCTCCGCGCGCTTCGGCGCGTGGATGCCCCATTTTCAGCGGTTGTGATCGCCGGCAAGAGCAAGCGTCAACATCAGCGGGTATCGGAAGCGGCGCAACTCGTGGAATTTCCGGTTCGGGTATTGAGCTTCGTAGAAAACGTCTACGACTACATGCATTGCAGCGATTTGCTCATCAGCAAACCGGGAGGGTTGACGGTTTCAGAAGCGCTCGTCAGCGGACTACCGATGGTGCTCGTGAAACCGCTTCCCGGCCAAGAGGAGCGCAATACGCGGTACTTGGTGGATCGCGGGGCCGCCATTCGCGCGCGGCGCGAGCGCGATTTGACCGAGATCGTGAACGAGCTCCTCGCAGCGAATGAGAAGCTGAGTGGAATGCGCGCCGCAGGGCTGGCGCTTGCCAAACCAAACGCGGCGGGCGACGTTGCCGATGCGATCTTGCGGCTCGCGCGGGTGCGAAAAGGGCCGCCCGGCGATTCTCCCGTAATAAGGGCGGTCCCCGCGGAGGGGTGGGTGAGTGGCTGAAACCAGTCGTTTGCTAAATGACCGAGCGTGTTAGAAGCGCTCCGAGGGTTCGAATCCCTCCCCCTCCGAAGGTTGTCATCCTGAGCCGCGCGCGCAGCGCGCGTGTCGAAGGAGCACGCGGTCGTAGCTCAATTGGATAGAGCAACAGGCTACGAACTTGTAGGTTGGGGGTTCGAGTCCCTCCGACCGCG
>JAFAIW010000176.1 GCA_019236495.1 Vulcanimicrobiota bacterium
CGCTCTATGCGGCGGCACAGATACTGGATTTGACTCAGAGTGTAAAGCCGCGCGACCAGCAAAGCGTTCGAAGCCGGCACGCCATATTCGCGCAGCAGAGCCAATTTTTCATTGAGGGGCAGTCGCGGCATTCCGGCCATAGTACGGTCGGTTATTCCCGCATCTCTCGGATGCTACGCGAGCGCGATTTGGTAGTTTTGGGCCAGACGTGCGACGGAGGCTTTCCAGCCGAAGCGAGCAATCGCCGCGCCGCGCAAACGCTCGGCGCGAGTTCGCGCGGCGCCGGGATCGTCGAGAATTTGCGCGATCGCGTTGCGCCACGCGGACGATTCGCCCGGGTCCAGCAGGGTTGCATCGCCGGCCACGATTTCCGGCAGAGAGCTGGTGCGCGCTACGAGCACGGGAACCCCTGCGCAGAGCGCCTGTGCTGCGGCATAGCCGAATCCTTCGTAGCGCGAAGGAACGACCGCGACGTCCGCGCTTGCGTACGCATCGAGCAATGCCGAACGTTCGACGTATCCCGAAAAGCATATACGGTTCGCTATACCCAAACGCTGCGCCAACTGCTCGCATTCGGCGCGATACGGCGTCGATGGGCCCATCACGACCAACCGCACGCCCTCGAGTTCCGCGAGCGCCTCGATAACGACCGCCAAATTCTTTCTCCGTTCCACCGTCCCCACGGAAAGCACGGTCGGCACATCCGAGCGTGCCGTCCGCGCGATTCGGCAGAAGTCGTCCGCGACACCGGGATACACCACTCCGACCCGTTCGGCGGGAACGTCGAGCATGCTGAGAAGTTCGCTGCGAGAAAACTCGCTGTCGACGATGATTCTCCGCGCTCGCGCGTATCGCCGCAACGAAAACGCTCCGAAATACCAGCGGGCATAACCGCGCGCGTGCGACTGCGCGCGTTGCCACGCGACGTCGTGAACGGTCACGACGGTAGGCATCGCCGTGATTGCCGGCATCGTGCCGGACGCGCAATGCAGCAGATCGGCGCGCGAGCGTGCGGCTGCCACCGGCAGGAGCACCTGATCCCAGGCAACCCGCCGATCGAATCTCCACGGGTCGAGGGGCTTGAACTGGAGCGGAATCGGGTCGATTCCCGCCAGCGGCAGGTGCGCAATCAACCCCGCAACGTATTCGCCGATGCCGGTGGGCGTACCGAGCATCAGCTGGGCGTCGATTGCGACCCTCACGGGAGTTCGCGATCGAAACGCTGCAAGAGACGCGCAGCCGGATCGATCGCGCGGCTGCGTTCCGCGTACTGGCGCGCCGCCACCGGATTGCCCTCACGCCGGGCGACGAGCGCCAAGCCGCCGAAGGCTTCCGCACTCGCCGGATCCGCCTCGAGGGCGCGACGAAAATAAACACCGGCCCCTGCGGCATCTCCCAAATCGAGCGCCTGCGTTCCCGCCGCAAGCAAATATTTATCGGAGAACGGTGCGAGCGCAATCGCGGCAAGGTATTCTCGCATGCCGGCTTCGAGCAAGCCTCGGTTCCCCAACTCGCGTTGTGCTTGCTCGGTGTCGAGCTTCCCGAGATGCCAATCGGCTTCAGCCAGCAAATCGGGGTGGATGGCGTTCTCCGCTAGGCGGGCACGCAACTCGCTTTCCAGGGCGGTCGCCGATTTTAAATCGCCTCGATCCTCTCGCGCGCCGACCTCGGCTTGAACGGCTGCGTCGTCTTGCGCCGCCACGAAGAATCGCATCGCGCCCGCGGTGTCGCCCCGATCGCGACGGGCCAACCCTTCGAGATCGTCTTTGCGCGCCGACGGCCCCATGCGCGCGAGATAACGCTCGGCACCCGCCCAATCGTGTCGATCGATCGCCGCCCGTGCCAGCGTCGCCTCGACGAAATCCATCGGCGCGATGCGTTCGATGCGCTCGTACATCGCAACGCCCCACGCCGGAGACAAGTGGGACGCGAGTGAGTTTGCGGCGGCGGACCGCGCGAACACCGCATCCGAGGCGATCTGCACGAATCCGAGGATGCACGCAACGGCCAAGAGCCCCAGCAGCGCCGGCTTCATCGACGTCGTACGGAACCGCGTGCTAGAACTTGACGGTGAAGTTGATGTTGGCGCTATTTTGCAGCAGGTCTTCGGGCAGCAGCGCGTCGTGATAACGATACGCTTGCGCGGAGAATGTAATTGCGCTCGACGTCCTCGGAATCGTGTAGGTCACGTTCCCTTGATAGAGGTCTTTGCGCGCGGTGATGTCTTGGTCGAGCGCCGTGTATGTTCCCGAATAGAACTGCGTGTTGTATTGCACGCCGACCGTGACCTGGCGCGAAATCGGCATTGCCGCTGCGGCATTGAGCGAACGGCTCGTCAGATCGACCTGGTTCGGAGAAAATGCGGACGGACCGCCGGGCAACGTGGCAAGGGGAGCCGCGTCGACGGTGCCCGAGGGATTCCACGGAACGTACGGTTGCGAGAAAGAGTCGCTGCGGACCAAGCGTTCGAAGCTACCGCTCAGATCGAGCGAAATCGGCTTGCGGAAAACCCGCGCGTTCAAGAGCGTTCCGGCCGTCACGCGATCGTCGGTCCCAACGGAAGAGGCGGTTGTAAACGACTCGGATGCGGTCTCTTGAAAATGCGCGGCACTGACGACGCCTTGCAGGTTTACCCCGCGCACGCGAAGCGGCGCGCTCGATTCTTGCAACGAAATCGCCTGCGGCGACGAGAGTTGCGCATCGGATATTCCCAGCATCGGCGCGGACGCTTCGAACGGATTCGAGAAGGGATACGCATCGGTCAGATGCGGATCGCTGATGATTTCCGTTGCGGGTGTTTCCGCGGTGCGCGGCTCCAGCGCCAAACGGTTCAACGCACCGAGATTCGTAGGAACGAGCGAGGCGGGCGCATTCGCGAATGCGGGCGCGCTTTCCAGCTGAAGCGCCGGAAGCGTGAGATTGACGTCGCCGGCATTCGCTGTGAATCTCACCGGAGGCACGTAGCGGAAGCGCAGGCCTGCAACGATCGGCAGAGCATCGAACCCCGAGGGAGCGTCGTACGCCAGCTCGACCGTCGATGGTGACGCGATCGCTTCGGTCGGCACGGGAACTCCGAAGACGTATCCCGCGATCCCCGTTACCGGCACCGCAACATCGAAAACGCGATCGTACGAAAGCGCGGGTCGCGGAGCGGCGGCGGCGGCATGCAGCGACGCCGTCGCGCCGAGCGCGACCGCGAAACAGATGCCGAAGAGAGCCCTCATCGATCCTCCAGCGAAGGTGGCACTTTCTAATATCGTCAGACGGCTTAAGACGTTTCATTAGACGCAGATGCTCGCACTCCCGGCCGGGCAACCGCCGCCAGGTACCGGCGGGCAATCAAGATGGCGGCATAGTCGTCGATCGGCCGGGGCGGCAGTTGCATCCCCAGAGGGACAAACCGCCGCCACCCGCGGGGAGGGTGGTCGGCAAAGTAGAGCCCTCGCGCGAGGAGGGTCGTTCCTCGTTCGTCGACGTCGTGGATCGGCAATCCGATGCCGGCTAGAATGCTCGCCACCGGGCCGGCGTGCGTTCCGCGGCCGAGGGCGATGGCATCGACGTGGTGCGCACCGACCAGGCCGGCGACCCGTTCGCCGAGGGTCGCGAGGGGCTCGACCCCGATCGCCAGCGCCCTGCCCGTGCGGTCGACCACGGCGAAGCCCGCCTTCTGCGTCCCGGGATCGATGCCCAGCACGGCCGTCATCGTTTGACGAACGAGAGCGCGACGGGGACGCCGCCCGTGTGCGGGTAGACGTCGCTGGCTGCCCGGGCGGTGAGCACGTAGCGTCCATTGCCCTCGCGGAGGTCGGCCTGCATTGTCTCGAACGGAACGTTGCTCGTCGAGACGCCGACGCGCGAGGAGAACCAGGGGGGCATGTGATTTTCCTCCGCGGCTTGCGTCACCAGCGCTTCGAGCCGGCCGACGATGAATCTCGTGTCGATGTTCGGGTTCGCCGGAACGGTGATCGAAGCGATCTCTTCCCCATTCTGAAAAACCGGCGCGTCGGGCCACGGCTTGAGCTCGAAATGAATGGGATCGTTGCGAAACAGATTCTGATCGGCCGCCGCGACGACGATAGCCGGAAATTGAGAGAGCATCGCAGTCAAGCGAAAGTCGTCGGAGAAATCTCGAATTTTTCGATAAGAATCCGCGGTCGTCACGAATTTTCTCAAGCCCAGCGGCACGTAGAGCTGGTT
>JAFAIW010000001.1 GCA_019236495.1 Vulcanimicrobiota bacterium
CCAGTGTTGCTTGCGTTCCGCCGTCGCGCACGTCATCTGGAAGGATCGTTGCGAGCTCCGTCCAGCTCGCCACGTATGGGTAGACGTCCGCAAACGCGCGTGTACCGCGGGTCCGCGCGGCATCGATGCGCTCGAGCGAGCGATGGATCTTCCCCCAGTTGTTTTTTCCCTGAGATTTGTGGTGCGAACATTGAACGGTCACGTTCGCGCCCTCTCCGACGGCGAGCGCCTCGTCGATCGCCTCGAGCAACGTATCGCCTTCGTTGCGAACGTGCGAAGCATAGAGCGGCGCGTTACCCTCGCGCGCGGCGTCCGCCATCGCGGTGAGTTCGGCGGTGTCGGCATACATCGACGGTGGGTAGATCAAGCCGCTCGAGCACCCGATCGCACCTTGTTCGCACGACTCGCGCACGAGGCGTCCTTGCGCCGCGAGTTCGTCGGCTTCCAACCGGCGTGCATTTTCGCCGGCGATGGCCGCGCGCGTCGTTCCTAGTCCGACGAGCGACGCGACGTTGAGCGCGGTAGCGCCGCGCTCGACGAGTGCGAAAAATTCTGCGAAGTCACGCCATCCGACGTCGAGACCGAAGCGTTGCATTGAATCGCGCATCGCGTCCTGCGTCGTGCCGCGCAGCGGCGCCGCCGACGTTCCGCAATTGCCGCCGATTTCGGTGGTAACGCCCTGCGCGATCTTTCCATCGCAACCGGGGAGGACGAGCCACAACTCATCGCTATGTGAGTGGACGTCGATGAACCCCGGTGCTACGATCTTCCCGGAACAGTCGATTCGCTCCGCGGCTTCCCGCTGGCGCAGGTCCCCGATGACCGCGATGCGCTCTCCCACGATGGCAAGATCGGTGCTATACCGCGCACCCCCGGTCCCATCCACGATCGTGGCGTTCTCGAGCACGGTCGCGATCACGTCGTATCTCCTCCGTTTAGCAAGCCAGCGAGTGGGTAACTACGGGTGGTAGTCCCTCTCATCCACCGAGTATCGGAGCAATCATGTCGAGCCAGGAACAGATTTTGTCGAATCCGGGAGGCGGTATGACCGTCCGGGAGGCCGGCAAGCGCGGAGGCGACCGGGTCAAGGCCAAATACGGCTCGGAATTTTACGAGGCCATCGGGCGCAAAGGCGGCGAAGCCACCAAAGAAAAGTACGGCCCGTCCTTCTACGAGGAAATCGGGCAGAAAGGCGGCCAGAAGCTCAAGCGCAAGTCCTAATCCTGCTCTCAATCACGCTGGGGTAGAATGGCATCAAAATCCAAAGGTCCGCCGGATGGCCGCGACGACGAAAAGGCTGCCGGTGGTGAAATGTCTGTACGCGAGGCCGGTAAGAAGGGCGGCAACACGGTTCGAGACCGTTACGGCTCCGGATTCTATGAAGAAATCGGACGCAAAGGCGGAAAGGCGACCCGTGAGCGTCACGGTGCGGAGTTCTACGAAACGATCGGCCAAAAAGGCGGCAAGGTCGTCAAAGATAAGTATGGTCCGAATTTCTACGAAGAAATCGGACACAAGGGCGGTCAGAAAGTCAAGAAGCTGATCGCGGAGGCGAAGAAGAAGCTGGCCGAGGAGACATCCGAGGAGGAGTAAGCTTCTTCGTCTTTTTCTTCGGTACGCTCGCGACGCCGCAGGCGCCGCTATGCAGCAGGCGGTGAGCTTCAGCGATGACCGTTTTCGGTTTTACGCGCCCGTCGGGCTGCAACGTCATAACGAGATCGTTGCGCGTGGTCCATAACACGCTGTCCGGCGCGTATTTGAGCAGCGTGCACGGGTTGCCCTCGAGCGAAAACCCGTTGTATTCCATGCTGAGTGCGCCGCGCGGCCATTCGCTGAGCACCATTGCGACGCCGTGACTGCTGTATTCGAAGGCAATCCCGCGCGCTTTTCCGACTTTGCCGAGCGGAACATCTTCGCTGGAAAGGGGCGGTTGTAAAGCCACGTCGAGCAATTGCGCCGACGGAACGTACGGGCGGAATGCAATCTCGCGCACCGCTTGTTCGAGCGGCATGGAAACGCCGCGCTTGCTGACGAGCGTTTCGGGGGTCGGTGACGGCTGCGGTTTCGCGCCAAAGACGGAACACCCGCCCGTCATAACGGCCAAGACCGCAAGGGCCAGCAGTGAGCTGCGCACGGCCTCACCTATTCGCAAGCGAGGCGAGCGCTTCCCGGTACACGCTCAGGTCGCCCTCGCTGAAGAGCACGAACGTGACGCGCTCGAGGCGCGTCCGCGTTCTCAAGTGGCGTGCAACAGATTGGAGCGCGATTTGCGAGGCCTCTCCGATCGGATAGCCGTACGCGCCGGTTCCGAGCGATGGAAAGGCCACGGTTCGCAATGCATGTTCGTCGGCGAGACGCAATGCGGAGCTGTAGGCTTGATGGAGCAGCATTGCGTCTTGAGCGCGTCCCGAATACCGCGGCGCAACCGCGTGGATCACGTAGCGGGCATGCAGCGCACCGCCTTCGGTGATGACCGCGCTGCCCGTCGGGCAGCCGCCGATCCGCCGGCAGGCTTCCATGATTGCCGGGCCGCCGGCGCGGTGGATCGCCCCGTCGACGCCCCCGCCGCCGACGAGTGCTTCATTTGCCGCATTGACGATGGCGTCGGCTTCGCTCCGCGTGATGTCGCCCAGCTCCAAGCGTAGGCGCGCGCCGGCGATACGCCGTTCCGTCACGCGTGCAGTTTTCCAGAAATTCCGGTCACGTGAATCTGGCCGGTTTGAAAGTTGACGGTCGCGCTCTTGATGGTGAGCACGTCTTTGCCCGTTCGTACCACGCTCACGTGCGGCAACGTCAGCGTGTGAGTCAAGTTGATCCACTGCACCAGATCGGTTTCGAAGGAGCGTTTTTCTTTGGCGCCGAGTTCTTCAATACTGACTTTTCCGGTCGCCGTAAAGTCGTCGCTCATCGTGTTCGCCGAAACGTGAACCGCGGAGATGCGCATGTACGGCTTGCCCTTCCGGTACAGAATCCCATTGTGAATACCGTCAATCTCGGCCAGTGCCCCGTCGGGCGACGTTTGCGCGCGATCGTACGAGAGCTCCCACGATTTCGTCTTCATATGGTGTGCGGTGACTTGCCCTTTTCCCATCGTAACGGGAACCGAACCGGGCGGCGCGGGGATGTCACGCCCGGAGAGCAGGATTCCGGCGATAACGTAGAGTGCGAACGCCGTGAGGATGGCGATCCCCGCCCTCTTCCACGTCAAACGAAATTTCATGATTTGCGAAGGGTGGTTGCCCAAAGCAGCGCGACGTACAGCACGACGCACGCGACGCCGATCGGCGTCGGACCGATATGGGCGAACACCGAACCCGGCGGAGCGCCGATCGTCCCGAGTACGCTAGCCTCGCGATCGAGATCGGTCGCTTCAACGTAGCGGCCGTCGGGGGCAATGATTCCCGAAACGCCGGTCGATGCGGCGCGCACGATCCACGTTCCAAACTCCACGGCGCGCAGGCGCGCGATTTGGGCGTGCTGATACGGGCCCGCGGTTTCCCCAAACCACGCATCGTCGGTCGCGATGACGAAGAATTGCGCGCCACCCCGAACTTGCGCGTACGCTTCGTCGGAGAATGCCGACTCCCAGCAGATCAACGGCCCAAATCGCATCGTGCCGGCGGGGAGCACCGCATCGGCGGTGCCGCTTCCGAAGTCGCTGATCAAATTCGTGTAGGGAAGCCACCCTAACCACGCGCGCGCCGGAAAGTGTTCCGCAAATGGGACGAGCTGTCGTTTGTCGTACACGGCGGCGAGCGAACCGGTGGGATCATAGAGAAACATCGCATTGTAGTCGCGGCCGTCGTGATAGTTCAGGGACCCGGCGAGGAGCCACGCGTGAAGCCGCGTCGCCACCGCGGCAACGCGAGCGGCGCTGGCGCGATCGTAATTGAGCACCGTCGTGACGACCGTTTCCGGCCA
>JAFAIW010000094.1 GCA_019236495.1 Vulcanimicrobiota bacterium
GTTTTCAGATCCTTATCGAGGTTCGTTTTGAGAAAGGCATCCGAAGCCGCGCTGAAATTCGCAGAAGCGGCCTTCTCCTGCGCGACGTATTTGGGATCGCCGGTGGTCGTTTGCGAAACCGCGGCGGCATGAAATTGAGCGACCGCCATCGAGCCTTTCGCCGCGTCTTGGTAAACGGGGAAGGCGTTCGACGCAATATTCGTCACCGCACTCTTGGTTTGCAAGAATTGCGAAAGACCGGTCACGGAAACGACAATCAACAGCACGATCACCGCTCCGAGTCCGGCGATCAAACGCTTGTCGAGACTGTCAATTCGGAAGAAACGTAAGATCATCGGCAGGACCCACTTTTTCCTAGTGCCTGCTCCCGTCAGGCGCATAGACGTAAGCGCACGACTCTCTAACGCGCGCTGCTCGCTGCGTATTCTTCCGAGAGGCCGCCCCTCCCCCCACGAGCAAAGCGCCACCGTGCCCCGTAAGCGGGCAAGCGACCGCCCAGAAACCCCCTTTTGAGGGGATTAAAAACCTTCGGCCCGCTCCGCGGCGTCGTGCGCCGAGGTCTTACGAGCGATGGTCTTCGCTTGTAAAAACAACAGGAGGTAGTCGCGGCTTCCCGCCTTTGAGTCGGTGCCCGACATGTTGAATCCGCCGAAGGGATGCGCCCCCACCATCGCGCCGGTACACTTACGGTTGAGATATAAGTTCCCCACGAAAAACTCGTTCCTGGCGCGCTCGAGCTTCTTCTCGTCGGTCGAAAACACGGAGCCCGTCAATCCGAATTCCGTATTGTTCGCGATCGCTAAAGCGTGGTCGTAGTCTTTCGCCTTAATGACGGCGAGCACCGGACCGAAGATCTCCTCTTGCGCGATTCGCGCGTCGGGTGCAACGTCGGCGATCACGGTGGGCTCGAGGAAATATCCGGACTGTCCGCGCCGCGCTCCGCCGCAAATCAGGCGGCCTTCCCGCTTGCCGATTTCGATGTATTCCACGATGGATTTTAGAGCCGCCTCGTTGATGACCGGTCCCATGAAATTCGCGCGGTCGGCCGGATCTCCGACGGTAATTTTCGCGACGCGCGTCTTGAGCCGTTCTAGAAATTCGTCGTAGACACGCTCGTCGACGATTGCACGCGAACAAGCGGAACACTTCTGCCCTTGGAAGCCGAAGGCCGCCGTCGCCACCGCTTCGACGGCTTCGTCGAGCCGCGCGTCCGCCGCCACGACGATCGAGTCTTTTCCACCCATTTCCGCGACAACGCGCTTGATCCACTTTTGGCCCGGCTGCGTCTTGGCCGCGAGCTCGTTGATATGCAATCCGACTTCCTTCGATCCGGTAAACGAAACAAAACGAGTCAACGCGTGCGCGACGATCGGATCGCCGATCGTTCCGCCCGAGCCGGGCAGAAAGTTGACGACGCCCTTCGGCAAGCCGGCTTCCTCGAGAAGCTCTAAGAACTTCGCGGCGATCACGGGTGAATCGCTCGAAGGCTTCAGAACGACGGTATTCCCGGCAAGCAATGCCGCAACCGTCGTACCGCACATGATCGCAAATGCAAAATTCCATGGCGGAATCACGACACCCACGCCGAGCGGGATGTATCGCAGCTCGTTCTTTTCGCCCTCGAGCGGAACCACCGGATGCGGGCCGTCGTAGCGCAACGCTTCGCGTGCGTAGAATTCCATGAAGTCGATCGCTTCGGCCGTATCGCCGTCGGCTTCCGGCCAACTCTTCCCAACCTCGTACACCAGGTATGCGTCGAATTCGAACCTGCGCTGGCGCACCAGCTCTGCAGCTTTCAAAACGATCTCGGCGCGCGTTTGCGGCGCGACGTTCTTCCACGTTTCAAAGCGTTGCGAGGCAACTTCGATCGCGCGGTTTGCTTGGTCGAGCGAAGCAGACCCGGCAAGACCCACCACGTCTTCCGGACGAGCGGGATTTCTCGAGCTGATCCACTTCTCGGTCTCGAGACGCTCCCCGTCGATGACGATCGGATATTTCGTACCGAACGACCGGCGAACGCGCTCGAGCGCGTCTTCCATCGCGGCAACGTCGGCCGGGTCGGTGAACGTCTTGATCGGTTCGTTCTTGAATTCCGCGATGCGCGCGCGCTCGATCGTAGCAGCCACGGTGCGTTATCTCCTTCGGCAATTGGGTGGCAGCGGGGTCCCGCAGCCCCCTAGTATAGCACGACTTCTGCCCTTGCAACGGGACTTTTCCGCATGAGAGAATGGGCCGCTATGATCTACGACGTCGCCATCGTCGGTGGCGGGATCGTCGGCCTCGCGACGGGCCGCGAACTCCTGCGCCGCCATCCCAGCCTGCGCCTCGCGAACCTGGAGAAAGAGCGCGCGCTCGGCAAGCACCAGACCGGCCACAACAGCGGCGTCATTCATTCGGGAATCTACTACGCGCCGGGATCGCTCAAGGCGAAGCTTTGCGTCGAAGGGCGCAAAGCTCTTTGGGAATATTGCGAGCGCAAACAAATCGAATATCGGAACGTCGGAAAGCTCATCGTCGCGACCGAGCCCGAGGAGCTGCCGCGCCTGGAAGAGTTGCAGCGACGCGGGTTGGCAAACGGCATTACCGAGCTCAGCGTGGTCGACGCTGCCGGCATTCAAGAACGCGAGCCCCACGCGCGCGGGATCAAAGCCATCTTCTCGCCGGTTACCGGCATCGTCGACTATGGTGCCGTCGCGCGTTCGTACGGCGAGGACATCCGCGAAATGGGCGGCGACCTGCTGGAAGGCCACGAAGTGCTCGGCATCGATCGCAAGAACGGCGTGACGCGGCTTCGTACGATAGCGGGCGATGTCGAGGCCCGCGCCGTCGTGACGTGCGCCGGCCTGCAATCCGACGTCGTTGCCCGGATGACCGGTGGACAGACTCAACCAAAAATCGTACCGTTTCGCGGCGACTACTTGATCCTGCGTCCGGAAAAACGCTATCTGGTCAAGGGCAACATTTATCCCGTCCCCGATCCCGCCTTCCCGTTTCTCGGCGTGCACTTTACGCCTCGGATGAACGGCGATATTTGGCTGGGTCCGAATGCGGTGCTCGCGTTCGCGCGCGAAGGCTATTCGTTCACCGACATCAATCCGGCCGAGCTCTTCGAGTCTCTAACGTATCCCGGCTTCATTCGCATGGCCTCGAAAAATTGGAAAACCGGTTTCGGCGAAATGTACCGCGACGTCGTTCGGTCGGCGTACGTCGATGCGCTCAAACGCTACATCCCCGAACTCGAGGTCGAGGATACCCTTCCGGGCCCATCGGGCGTGCGGGCCCAGGCCCTCAATCTCGACGGCAGCTTGGTCGACGACTTCGTCTTCGAAGGCTCCGATGGCGTGATGCACGTGCGCAACGCTCCCTCTCCCGCGGCGACGTCGTCGCTGGCAATCGGTGCCTACATCGCGGACGACGCGGAGCGCCGTTTCGGGTTGGGAAATCCCACCGTCGCCGTCTAACCGTACGCACGATGAGCGATCCCATCGTGCGCGCCGCGCGGAGCGAAGACATCGACCCGCTGATGGCGATCCTCGACGCGGTCGCCGCCGAAGACCTCTACATTAGTACCGAACCGGGATACGACCGCGACAGCCGACGCGCTTTTTGGGAGTCGTCCGTAGACGGCACTCGCGTGGGATTTTTCGTTGCCGTCGATGGCACAGCCGTGGTGGGGTTGGTCGGCGTCTATCCGCATGCGGAATACGGCTATTTGCTCGGAATGATGGTGGCGCCGTCCCATCGCGGACGCCGCTTCGGCGCGGCCTTACTCGACGCGGGTATCGGCTGGGTTCGAAAACGCGGAGGCCGCGCCGTGCATTTGTTGGTTTTTCCGCACAATACCGTGGCGCGGCAGATGTACGAACGTCGCGGGTTCAAACAAGTCGACTACTTCCCGCACGACGTCGTCCGTCGAAACGGAGACGCTTGGGACACGATCCTCATGCGCAAGGAGCTCGTCGCGAGCGAGCGCGGAGCGGACCTTTAACGCACCAGTTCGAGGATCGAGAGTTCGGCCGCGTCGCCCAGGCGAACGCGCGACTTCGTGATCCGCGTATAACCGCCCGTGCGCCCCTTCAACGAAGGCGCGATCTGATCGCACAGCTTCGCCACGACCTTCGGCTCCGTCAAATACGCCGCCACGATCCGGCGCGAATGGAGATCGCCCCGGGCGGCTTGCGTGATCAGCCGTTCGGCGACCTTACTGATCTCTTTTGCCTTGGTGGACGTGGTTTCGATCTTCTCATGCTTGAAGAACGACGTCGCGAGATTGCGCAGCAGCGCTTTGCGATGCCCGTCCGTGCGCGAGAGGCGCTTCTTCGAGATTTGATGCGGCATTTCGATCGTTCGCTACGCCTGACGCAGCGACAGCCCCCTCTCTTCCAATACCTGCTTGATTTCGTCCAGCGACTTCTTGCCGAAGTTGCGCATCTTGATAATTTCGTCTTCGGTCATGTCCAAAAGTTCGGACACTTTCGAAATACCCGCGCGCTTCAGGCAATTGAAGGAGCGCACCGAAAGATTGAGCGTCTCGACCGGCACGTCCCATTCGCTCACCGGCGCGGTGGGAGCGGGCTTTTCTTCAGTGTTGAAATTGACGAAGAGATCGAGCTGCTCTTGCATGATCCGGGCCGAGATCGAAAGCGCTTCGTCCGGCGTGATGGAACCGTTCGTTTCGATCTCGATCGTCAAGCGGTCGAAATCGACGTTCTGGCCCACGCGGGTGTCGTCGACCGTGAAGTTCACCTTGCGAATCGGCGAAAAGATCGAGTCGAGCGGAATCAGCCCGATCATGTGCTCGACGTTGCGCTGACGATCGGACGTCACGTAGCCCCGATGCGTCTCGACGCCGATTTCCATCGAGAGTTTCGACGTCTTCGCCGTAAGCGTGGCGATATGATAGCCGGGGTCCAAGATCTCCACGTCGGCGTCCGGGGTGATGTCCGCCGCGGTTACTTCTTTGGGGCCCGACACGCTCAGTGAGAGCACCTTGGGTTCGTCGCTGTTCAACTTCACGGGCAGACCCTTGAGGTTGAGCATCAAGTTCGTGGTGTCTTCCACCACGCCCGGAATCGTCGAGAATTCGTGCAATACTCCGTCGATCTTCATGTACGTTACGGCGGCGCCGGGAATCGACGAGAGCAGAATCCGCCGCAGCGCATTGCCCAATGTGATACCGAAGCCTCGCTCGAGCGGCTCGATGACGAATTTTGCATAGTTGTCGCGGCGCTCGCGAATCTCGATCGCGGCGCCCGTGGGGGTTTCCAGGACGGTCATGGTATTTGTTTCGTTTCCTTTGTAGCCGTTTACGTTATCCGCCCTTCGACAAGCTCAGGACGATCGGACGCCTAACGGCAGAGTGGGTTACTATCGGCTATAGAACTCGACGATCAACTGCTCGTCGACCGGCGTATCGATGTGCTCGCGCGCCGGTAACTGCACCACTTTGGCGCTGTTGTCTTGATCGTTGAACTCCAGCCAGTCGGGAGCGCGGCGGTTTTTCGCGACTTCCAGATTCGACTGGAAGACGTCGGATTTCACCGAGCGTTCGCCGATGGAAATGACGTCGCCGGGCTTCACGATGTACGACGGCACGTTGACGATGCGGCCGTTGATGCGGAAGTGCCGGTGCGTCACGAGCTGGCGCGCCTGCGCGCGGCTGGCGGCCAGGTTCAATCGATAGACGACGTTATCGAGACGGCGTTCCAGCAGCTGCATCAAGGTGCGGCCGGTCTGGCCCGGAACGCGCGCGGCTTCGCGGAAATAATTCTCGAACTGCGTCTCGTGGACGCCGTAATACCGGCGCATCTTCTGCTTCTCGCGAAGCTGGCGCCCGTATTCAGAAACTTTCTGACGCTGTTTGCCTTGCGTCTTTTGCCCCGGCGCAGTGCCGCGTCGTTCGACGGCGCACTTTTTGCTCAGGCAACGATCGCCTTTAAGAAACAGCTTGATTTTTTCGCCGGTCTTGCTCGCCGCCGTTTCGCGGCGGCATAGACGGCACACTGGTCCGATGTAGCGCGACATACTCTCTCTACTTTAGACGCGACGCCGCTTCGGGGGGCGGCAGCCGTTGTGCGGAATCGGGGTGACGTCTTTGATCAGCGTGATCTCCAGACCGGCGGCTTGCAACGAGCGAATCGCCGCTTCGCGTCCGGCGCCGGGACCTTTGACCATCACTTCCGTCTGCTTCATGCCGTGCTCCATCGCTTTGCGCGCAACCGCCTCGGCGGCCATCTGCGCGGCAAACGGCGTGGATTTTTTCGAACCTTTGAAGCCGAGGTTTCCGGCTGACGCCCACGCGATCACGCATCCCTGGTTGTCGGTGATCGTGACGATCGTGTTGTTGAACGACGAATGAATGTGCGCAACGCCCGATTGGACGTTCTTGAACTCACGCTTGCGGCGCGTTTTCGCTTGTTTCTTGGCGGCCAAAGAGCGCTCCCGAAGGGCTTATCCTTCCGCGAAACGATCGCGGTGTCGTCGCCTCGACCGGCACGGCCACAAAGGCGGTCCGATCTTTCGACTCGGGCTTCCGGCGAAGAAACCCGGGCTGCGAGCGCGGCTACAGCGCCTCAGCACGCCCGAAGAGAGACTCGGGCGCCAAACCAGTAGCTTACAGGCTCCGCCCGCCCGCGTCAAGGGCGTTCTTCTGCCGCGCGAACCATTGCCCGGCGGAAGCTCTGCTTTCGAGGCTGCTTGCCAGCCCCCAGAGTGTCAGCGCCCCTCGGGGAGACCCTTCGAGGCTCGCTAACGCTCGCACCTCAGGGTGACACGAGGGGGCCCCCCACGCCGCGAAGTGGCGTGGGGGCGCGCAGGCGAGTTTCGAGCGCACCGTGCTCGAAGCGAGCCGGAGCGCCAGGCACGGCGCGCAGTGCCGTGCCTTTCAAAGAAAGAAGCCCGGGGGACACACCCCGGGCTTTTTCCCTCTGACCAGGAAGCTTTTAGAACTTCAGCCCTAGGCCGAGGTACGGCCCGTAGTGGACGAATTTCGACGGCGCGTTCTG
>JAFAIW010000069.1 GCA_019236495.1 Vulcanimicrobiota bacterium
TCTCCGGGAGATTCCGGCGCCGGGCAAACCCTACGGACTTGCAATGTTCGGTAGCGAATTGCGCGCCGTCGTCTCGATCGGGGCCGACGACGACCGCTACTTCTTCCGCTTCGATCCTGGAACCGGCTTTGATTTGTCGAGCAAGACCCCGTGCCCCGACTTCACCGGATCGCATCTGGCCGCCAATGGGACGACGCTCTATCTCGCACAGATGGGCAACCGCCGGCTGTTGGTTTTGGACGGCGCCTATAACATCCAACGTGAGGTGCCATTACCGACGCGGATCGGAGGACTTGGATTTGCTTCCGGCGGGCTGTACGTAATTTCCGCCGATGAAGAGTGGGAAAACCTCCACTTTTCAAGCTTGAACGGCGACGCGGAGCACCCCCAAGTTTCCGAAATCGCGAGCATACCGTTCGACGCGCGCGCGCTCACCTTTGACGGGAGCGCTTGGTGGACGAGCCACCGGGAAGCCAGCGAGATTGTCTCGTTTACACCTTAAGACAAGAATGGAGAATTGGTGGAGCTGTCGGGGTGCTGCCCCCCGAGTCCGAAAAGCCTAACCGGTGGTTTCTCCAGGCTCAGTTTCGATTTTGTCTTAGGCGAGCGTACTTCTCGAAACCGGAATGGCGCTCGCCGCAAGCCCTGAATTTCGGACGACTACCGGGCCGGTCTCGCCATCCTAGCCGGAGCTCATGACGGTTTGCGAGGTGATTCCGGCGACCTCTCGCATCCCGTGACTAGCCTAAATTAGGCAGCCAGTGCGTATTCGTTGTTTGCGTGTAAAACGCGTGCGATCGTTTTAGGAGGGCTCGCAACTCCGCCTGCTTGCACCGATCGCGGACTCCCCGTCGAACCTACTTCAGCCCCGCGAATCGAGCCGTACCATTATAACCCATCGGTGCAAGGCAAGAGTTTCCACGCCTACCGCCAAGCCCTCCCTGCTCACGCGAAAGGAGCGCCGCCCGTGATCAAGCCCTTTACGTCCTTTGCGATGCTGGTCATTGCCGTCGTCGCCACCACGGCTGCCGCGCTCGCGGACCCCTATGCCGACGTGGAAAAGATGGGCGTTGCGTACAGCCACGCCACTTCGTATCGTGCGAACATCCAAACGAAGCAGGGCGCGATGAACATGGAGTTTTCGGCGCCGAACAAGTGGCATATGCAGATGGGTTCAACGATGGAAGCGATTATGATCGGCAGCGATGCCTGGTACAAGGTGAACGGGAGCTGGATGCACGTCTCCGCGGCAATGGCGGGCATGGGTCCGCAAAAGGCAATCTCTCAAGCACAGAATTATGTTCCGCAAGGAAACTTCAAAGACGATTACACGATCGCCGACCTCGGCATGAAAGACGGCTATCACGCGTACGACGTCCGCAAGAAGGACGCGAGCGATCACACGGTGATGTACCTGCGTCCAGACTCGCTGCCGGCAAAGATCGAAGCGATGCACGGAAGCCAGACGTCGACGATTACCTACACGGACTGGAATACGCCGATTACGATTTCCCCGCCGCAGTAAGCGCACGCTTCGATTCAGCCCGGGCAGCGATCGCGCCGTTCGTTTTGAATCCGGCCACCGCCTGACGAATCCGCTCGGCCTCGGCACGCAATGCGGCGGTGAGGTGCTGCAATTCGTTCGACGCGCCCGCGATCCGGCTGCCGCGATCGGCCACCGAGCGAACGTCGCTCGAGGTGCTACGCACCGCCTCCGCACCGGAGCGGGCGGATTCTTGCAAGGCATCGGCCAGTTGCGCGAGCGTCTGCGCGAATTCGCTGTTTTCGGCGGTCATGCGTTCCACCGTTAAGGTCGAGTCGACGAGTGAATCGGTGGCGGTTTTCTGCTCGCGTTGAGCGAGCACGACGCCGTCGATCCGGGCCCGCATCGAGCTGATGTTATCGACGATTTGCGCCAGCGCGTCGCCGACTTGCGACGTCTTCTGGCGGCCGCGCTCCACCGCCTGAGCGCCGCGGCGGGTGGCTTCCACCGCCCGGTCCGTTTCGGTTTGCACGCTGCGAATCAGGTTCGCGATTTCGTGGGTGGCGGAGGCCGAAGAATCCGCAAGTTTGCGAATCTCGTCCGCGACCACCGCGAAGCCCCGACCGTGCTCGCCCGCGCGCGCCGCTTCGATCGCGGCGTTCAACGCGAGCAAATTCGTCTGGTCGGCGATCTCGTCGATTTTCTCGGTGATCGAACCGATCTGCTGCGACGTCTCGCGCAACGAATCGATCGCATCGACCAGATCGTGCATCACGCGCTCGGC
>JAFAIW010000183.1 GCA_019236495.1 Vulcanimicrobiota bacterium
GTTCCAATCGGGCATTGCCCGAGAGGCGCGCGGCTCCCACTGCGTCGGAGAGGAGGCGCAGCAACCGCACGAGCTGTGCCTGCGTGACGTGACGGCCGCGCTCGACCGCCCGCAGCGCGTCGTCTTCCGCCAGGTCGTGCGCGAGCAAAGCGGGGTCGATGCGTCCCACCAAGACGTCGCGAAAAGCCGCGACGAGGCCGCGCAGGAGCACGAGCATGTCCGTACCGGCGTCGCTGGCTTCTTCGATGGTTTTGAGCATTGCGGTCGCGTCTTTCGCGAGAATTTGCTCCGCAAGCGCGTCCGCGTAGGTCCGCCCGGTCGAACCAAAGGCCAACTCGACCGTTTGAGCGGTGATGGGTCCCTCGGCGTATGCCGCTGCCTGTTCCAGCATCGTCAAGGCATCGCGCAAGCCACCGTCCGCGCGATAGGCGATCGCTGAAAGCGCGACGTCGTCGATGGCAATTTGCTCGCCCGCGGCAACTTCGCGCAAACGCTCGATCATGACGGGGATCGAAATCCGGCGAAACGCGTAGCGCTGACAGCGGGACAGAATCGTCGGCGGGAGTTTTTCGGGTTCCGTCGTCGCGAGGATGAAGACCGCATGCGGCGGCGGCTCCTCAAGCGTCTTTAGGAACGCGTTGGCGCCTTCTTTGGTGAGCATGTGCGCTTCGTCGACGATATAAACTTTCTTGCGCATCACGCTCGGAGCGAACTTCACGGCCTCGCGCAAGGCCCGAATTTCATCGATGCCGCGATTGCTGGCGGCATCGATCTCCAGGACGTCGAGCGCGGTTCCGTTGAGGATGGCGACGCAGTTCTCACAGGTGTTGTCGGGCGTCGCCGTCGGTCCGTTGACGCAGTCGATGCAGCGTGCCAAGATCTTGGCCGCCGACGTCTTGCCCGACCCGCGCGGACCCGAGAAAAGATAGGCGTGCGCGAGGCGCCCGCTCTCGATCGCGCTGGTGAGGGTTCGAACTACCGCCTCCTGACCGACGAGGTCGGCAAACGTTTTCGGGCGCCAAGAACGGTAGAGGGAAGGCACGGTTCCCGTACATTGCACCCCCTTCGCCGGGGAGCCCTTCCCGGAAGAAACTTCTCATTGTTTTCTCCTGTTTAGGCCATTAGGGCATCGGGTACAATATGAGCAGCCGCTTCCTCATTATTATGACGGAGTGGTGTTGCTATCGTCCCCTCGCAACGCGTGTGCGATAAAGTCCGGGGGAGGTACGTTTTTCGTGAACATGCTGGCCGCGCTTCGAGAGAAGTTCGGGTTTCAATCGTTCCAGCCGGGCCAAGAAGAGGTCGTACGACGCGTCGTCGACGGCCAAGACACGCTTGCGATTCTCGCAACGGGTGCGGGCAAGAGCCTGACGTATCAACTTTCCGCGTTACTGCTCGAGGGAACGACGGTCGTCGTCAGCCCGCTGATCGCGCTGATGAAAGACCAGCTCGACATGTTGAAAGATCTCGGGATCACCGAGGTCGTCGCATTCAACTCGACGCTGAGCGACGACCAAGAGCTGGCGGCGCGCGCTCGCATTGCTTCCGGAACCGTCAAAATCGTGTTCGTAACCCCCGAAAAACTCGAGGACGAAGGGTTCGTGGCGCTGTTGATGCGCCTAAAAGTGCCGCTTTTCGTGGTTGACGAAGCGCATTGCATCTCTCACTGGGGACACGACTTCCGGCCCGCGTATCTCGCGCTGGGCGCAGTGATCGAAAAGCTCGGCCACCCAACCGTGCTGGCGCTGACGGCCACCGCGACGCCGGCGGTCCGTGAAGACATCCTGGCTCAGCTCGGCATTCCGCACACGAAACCAATCGTCAAAGGCTTCGATCGTCCGAATCTGGTGTACGGAGTGCGCCGCGCGGAAAACGAAAGCGACAAGCTGAAAATCCTGCGTTCGCTGTTCGCCGGTGAGAAGCTCGAAGGGACGGGCATCATCTACACGGCGACCATCAAGAACGCGCTCGAAGTGCAGCGTTACCTGCACGATTCGTTGAACGTTCCGGCGGCCGTCTACCATTCGAAGTTACAAAAGCAAGATCGCATTTCCGTGCACGAATTGTTCATGGACGAAGCGATTCGCGCCGTTGTTGCGACAAATGCGTTTGGTCTTGGCATCGACAAGCCGAATATTCGGTTCGTCGTGCATTTCGATCTTCCGGGATCCGTCGAAGCTTACACCCAGGAAGCGGGCCGCGCCGGACGCGACGGCTTGCCTTCGCAGTGTCTCCTGATCTACCGGATGAGCGACACGCGCGTCCAGAATTACTTTCTAACCGGCAAATATCCCGACGTCGAAGAAGTGCAGAAAGTCTTCGGGACGCTTGAATATTTCGCGTCGCAGGAAGGCGGAGTATCGCTTACGGACTTGCGCAAGATTTCCCAATTGCCCCTGACGAAACTCAAAGTCATCTTGGCGCTGCTCAAGAAGTCGGGCTTCATTCAGATGACGAGCCGTTCGAAATACGGCTTGACCGATGCGGCCCTGAAAAATCGCGACCTAGTTTTGAATCTGGCGAACTACGAAACGAAAAAGAGTTACGATCAGTCCAAGCTCGCCATGATGTTACAGTATGCGGAAACGACCGGTTGCCGCCGGCGCTTCATCTTGAACTATTTCGGAGAGGACTTCGAGGCCCAGAACTGCGGGGCGTGCGACAACTGCCTGCGCGGATCGACCGAAACCAGCGAGTCGGGCTACCACATCGCGGACATCGTCTTCCATCCGAAGTTCGGACAAGGCACTGTCGAGCGGACGGAAAAAGACTTGGTCACCGTGCTCTTTCCATCGGTCGGCTACAAGACACTGCTCGCGTCGGCGATCAGCCGCGAAGCAAAGATCGCGTAAAAGGGGGTCCAGCTGCACCGTTTGTCCGCTCGCGCGCTGCTCGCGGCCGGGCTCGTCGTCTCGTTTCCGGGCGTGCTTCATGCCGACCCGGCGAGCAATCAACCGGCCCCGCAAACCACGAACGCACCGGTCACCCCCGCGCCCACATCCTCGCCCGTTCCCTCACCGCTTCCGACGGCGACGGCGACGCCGACGCCCGTTCCGCTTTTGGCGAACCCTCCGACCAGCGGCGTCGCCATCGGTGCAACTTCGATCGTCCACTTGCTCGGCGTTTACGGCAACGCGACCGCGACCGTACTCAACCCGGCGCTTCTCGATGCCAGCGTCGATCAAGGAACGCGCATCCTTACGCTTTCCGGGAAGGCGCTGGGCGATACGGCGGTCGTCGTGAGCGATGCGCGCGGTATGAACGTCGTCATTCCGGTGCACGTTGCGTACAGCGCCGGCACCATCGCGGACGAAGTCACGCTGCACCTCACTGGGGATCCTGCGTCGGCGGAATACGTCCGCGAGCGAGCCGCCCTCGCCGCCCAACGCGCGGCGCAGCCGCGCGCGGGCGCCACCATCGTGGCTCCGCCCGACGGGCTGAGCGCCCAACCGTTGGCCCAAGACGACATCGAAAACGTCGACGTTCCGGTGATTCTGCAGGGGTCGCAATACTTTACCGCCCAGGGAACCACGCGCGTCATCGTGCAGAACCGCGCCACGCCTCGCGTCGCCCCGGACCAATTGATGGTCAGCGATTACCCCGAAACCCTGACCGCCAACGGCGAGCTCTTCACGGCCGATTTGACCTTTGGGAATCCCTCGCGGTTTCTGTATTTTCACTACAATCCGCCCGGACAGCCGGACCGGCGCATCGTGCTCCGGCTCGAGAACCCCGGCGATGAGCCGGCGCTCGTGCAGATCATCGGCGGCGGCGGCGGCCCCGGACCGAACGAGATGGAGGTGGGGCACCGCTCGACGCAGCGTTTCCTCTCGCATCTCGCGCAGAACGAAGGGCAGCTCTACGACGTCCCCGCGAAGAGTTCCATCAACGCGATCGAGCACGACTTGCCGGCACGTTCGGTGGTTGCCGCAACGTTACAGTTGCGCGTGCTCAGCGGCGGCACCGTGCACCTCACGCTCTTTGCGCAGAACGCCTCCGATTCTCCCGACGCCGCAATCGCCGGCACCGACTTGCTGACGAGCAGCGTGCGCCATGCGCGCGGCGTCTATCGCGTTCCGGAATTCTATTACAACGATCTGTGGAACGTCACCGATCCGTATTTGCAGCTTTCCATCGGGCAGATTCCCTTGCCCAATCTGCTGCAGGGAGAAGCCTTATCGGGGGATTACGGCGTCATGCAGTCGTTTTCGATCCACATCGTCAATCCAACGTCCACGCCGCAGGCCATCGCGATTTATGAAAACCCCCGCGGCGGCCGGGCAACCGCCACGTTCTTGATCGATCGCACCATCGTCCAGTCGCATGGCACGCCCGCGTTCTCGCGATACAAAGTGCGGCAGTACACGGTTCCCGCACAGGGTTACATCAACGTCGACATCGTGACGATGCCGGACGCTGGATCGAGCTATCCCCTGCGTCTGGAGTTTGCGCCCGACGACGGAAGCGTTGCACCCGGTGCTCCCGGATCGCCGATCTACTAAGGAACCTAGCTCGCGAGCTCGCCCGCGAGTCGCCGTGAAAAGGCCGCGAAACGCTCGCGCAGGTCGCGTTCTCGGGCCGTTGCGTTTCCATTTTTCCGGACGGCGTGATACAGCTCGACGAGGCGAAAGTCGAGCTCTTCCCGGAAGTTCGGGTTGATCGCGGTGAGATCGTTTCGTTCGGAACACACGACGTCGGCCAACCGAGGTTGAATGCGCGCGATCGTTTCATTTCGCACGCCAACCGTATACCACGCCGCGGCTCGAGACTGAACCCGCATCGATCCAAAGGCCCGCTGCGCTTCAAACAAGTCTGCAAAGAAGGCCGCGATGTCGCGAACATCGTCGTTCGGTACCATGTGCCGCTCTA
>JAFAIW010000083.1 GCA_019236495.1 Vulcanimicrobiota bacterium
GCGTTTCGAACAACAGGTGCTCGCCCCGCCTGCCGAGGCTGCGCGCGCGCTCCCCGATCCGGTGCGCGGAGAAATCGTGCTCGTGACGCCGCCGGGTTCCGCGCCGCAGCGCGCGCCGTCGCGTGCGACGATCGACGCACAAATCGATGCGCTCCTCGACGAAGGATGCAGCGTCGGAAGCGTCGCCAAAACGTTGGCGGCGCGTGGTACCGGCGAACGGCAGGCGCTCTACGCGCGCGCGGTGCAACGCAAACGATCGCGGGAGGACGGCCGGGGGCCGTCGCGTGAAAGGGCTTCGCGATGACCCGCGGCTTTTACGTGACGACGCCGATCTACTACATCAACGGCAATCCCCACATCGGTCATGCGTACACGACGATCGTCGCGGACGTCCTCGCGCGCACCGCCCGCACCCGCGGAGACGCATTCTTTCTCACGGGCACCGACGAACACGGACAAAAGGTTGCGGACGCCGCGAAAGCGGCCGGCTTGGATCCACAGACGTGGTGCGACCGACTCGTTCCGAAGTGGAAACAATTGTTTGCCTCGTTTCACGTCGAGTACGACGATTTTATCCGGACCACCGAACCACGTCACGAACGTTTGGTGCAACGCGTCTTCGAGCGCCTGCGCGAAAACGGCGACGTCTACCGCGGAGTATACGAGGGCTGGTATTGCTCGAACGACGAGACGTTCTGGCTCGAATCGAAACTGATCGAAGGGCGCTGTCCGAATCCTGAGTGCCGCCGCGAAGTCGAATGGCTTTCAGAAGAGTCGTGGTTTTTCCGGCTCTCGAAATACAACCAGCCGCTGCTCGAACACTTTCGCACGCATCCCAATTGGGTACGTCCGCGCTCCGCATACAACGAAATGATGTCGATGCTCGAGGAAGGTCTCGAGGACTTCAGCATTTCGCGCGCGGCCTTCGATTGGGGAATTCCGATTCCGGGCGGCGGCGGGGTCATTTACGTGTGGTTCGACGCGCTCTTGAACTACATCACGGCGCTTGGATGGTCGGAAGACGATGCGCGGTTTCGCCGCTACTGGCCCGCCACCGTGCAATTGATCGGCAAGGAAATCGCGCGGTTTCACACCATCATTTGGCCCGCCATTCTTTGGTCGTTGGGTGAAAAAGCTCCGGATCTGGTTTTCGCGCATGGTTGGATCACGCTCGACGGCCAGAAGATCGGAAAGAGTCTGGGGAATGCGGTCGACCCGGAAACGCTGGTGCAGCGCTTCGGAGCCGATGCAATTCGGTATTTTCTTCTGCGCGAGGGGCATTTCGGGAGCGACTTTTCCTATTCCGAAGCGAAAATCGCCCAGCGCTATAACGACGAGCTTGGAAACGACTTAGGCAATCTCGTGCGACGCACGCTCACCATGCTGGCCCGGTATCGCAACGGTCTCGTTCCGCAACCGGGTGAGACCAGGTTCGGCGAGCGATTCACCGAGTTGCCGAAGCGCGTCGAAGAGGCGATCTTCAATTTGCAATTTCGCGACGCGCTCGAAGAGATTTGGGAACTCGTGAGCGCGCTCAATCGAGAAATCGACGAACGCAAACCCTGGGTGCTGGCAAAAGCCGGCGATGAGGCGGCACTCGATGCACTCCTTTACGACCTGTGCGAGGGCATTCGCTGGCTCGCGGTGATGCTTGCTCCATTCATGCCGCAAAAAGCCGGGGAGATCTGGGAGCAGCTCGGCTTGCGCACGGGCCTCCACGGATCGTGGGAGCAAACGTTGGTATGGGGTGGTCTGGGCGCGCAAACGCAGACGGCGCCTTCCGAAACGCCGCTTTTCCCCCGCCTCGAAATCGCGGTCGCTTGAACCTCACGTTCGTTCGCGTTGCATTGCTCGCGCTGGCAGCCGCGGCTTTTGCGATCTTTCATCAAGCCCTCGCGGCCGCATTCGCGCCGCACGACGCGTTACGGAATCTTGCGTACCTTCTGCTGCTCGTCGCATTGACGGCGCTCCCAATCCCGCGCAAAGGCGGACGGGTGCGCTTGGATCTTCCTCTATATACGCTCGTCTTCACGCTTCACGGATGGGTCCTGGCCGCTGCGCTCGGCGCGCTTGCGCTGCTTCTGGCACCAAGTACGACGCGGCGATATGCGATCGGAGCGCGCTTCCTGCGCGCGGCGGAATGCGTGCCGTTGTTCTGCGCCGCGGGCCTGACGCTCTCGGGCTTGCAAACCGAAGCACGTTTCAGCGACGCCTCGGGCCTCGTGGCGTTCTTTGCGATCAATGCGGCGTGGATCGTGCCCGCGACGCTCCTGCGCGCGAATCTGCGCGTGGGGCGGCTCGCCGACTGGTGGCTTTGGATCGCAATTGTCGTGCAGATCGCGTGGGGATACGTCGCGACGCAAGTGGCGCTGCACGGCGGCATCGCGCTTGCCGTCGCGACGCTCGTGCCGTTGCTCTTGCTGGCGCTCGCGCTCCGCGCCCTTGCGCGTTCTGCGCTCGCGGTGCATCGCTTACGCCTCGCGCGCGAAGCGGTTCAGGCCCTCTTGGGTGAAAGCGATCCGCTGCCGCACATCAACGCAATCCTCTCATCGGTGCACTCCGAGCTGCTCAAGGAGACGCTGCAAATTCTTGCGCCCGGCGCGAACGTCACCGGTTGGACGACGGTAGCTTCGCGCGGTCCCGTGCCGGAGGACGCGGCCGTGCAGGTCCGCAGGCAAGCGCTGCGGCGCTTGACCGACAGCGAGCGCTCGTATGCGAGTGCGTCGTCTCGCGCGCATCACATCGTGGCATTTGCGGCCCGCGA
>JAFAIW010000255.1 GCA_019236495.1 Vulcanimicrobiota bacterium
CGTGGATCGTCGTCAGCAACGGCGGCGCATCGCTCGAGAGCGCGTACGTCATCGGTTTCCAATCGAAATTGTTGTGCAGCAAGTCGAACTCGCGAGCGCGTTCGAAAAACTTTCCGATGTGCAACGCGCTATACACGTCGTCGTTGAGCGCGGGATCTTCGTTCAACCCCACCGCCACCACGCTTTCGAGCCGGCCGCTAAACCGCGAATTGCCGGTCGCGAACAGCGTCACGTCGAGCCCGCGACGGCGCATTCCCTCGGCGATGTGATACGCGACCTGCTCCCACGGACCGTAGCCTGGCGGCGGGGCGGGCCAGGCAATGGGCGCGAGCACGGCGAGTTTGAGACCGCGCAGCGACATTAGCGCGCGAACGCAATCGCGCCGGCTTTGATCACCGTCTGCGGTTCGCGCAACGCCTGCACGCCGCCGGCGACGTCGCGCGTGAGAAGCAACGCGTCGGCCGGCGCGCCCGGCGTCAACGTTCCGGTGCCGGCGCCGACAAGCTCGCCCGCAACCGCCGTCGCCGCGTGCAGCGCTTCCTGCGGCGACATCCCGAGCTGCCGGCACATCAATTCCAATTCGCGCACATATTCCTCGTGAAAATTGAAGGGCGTTCCCGCGTCGGATCCGCCCGCCAGCTTCACGCCGGCGCGCCACGCCTTGCGAATGTTTCCAGCGAGAATCTCTCCGAGCGCCACCGCTTTGCGCACCACGAACTCCGGCTGTCCGCCGTCGGACGCGTGATCGATGATGCACGCCGGCGCGCTCAGCGTCGGGACGAGGTACGCCCCGCGTTCCTTGAACAACCCGATCGCTTCGTCGTCGAGCAAATGTCCGTGTTCGATCGAGGTGACCCCGGCGCGCAGCGCGTTCTTGATACCTTCCGTTCCGATGGCGTGCGCGGCGACGCGCATCCCGTGCGTGCGCGCCTCGACGATCGCGGCGTGCATCTCTTCCTCGCTCAGCTGTGGCTGGCCCGGAACCGCGCCTTTCGTCAACACTCCTCCGGTGGCAATCAGCTTGATGCAATCTGCGCCTTTGGCAAGTTGCTCGCGCACCGCTTTGCGCGCTTCCCACGGGTTGTCGACCTCGCGCCCGATCCAATGCCCGTGGCCGCCCGTCATGCAGAGCGCGGAACCCGCCGCCCGAATGCGCGGACCTTCGACACGTCCCGAATCAACGGCATCGCGTAAGTCGATCGACAAACTGCCGGAGCACCCCACGTCGCGCACGGTCGTCACCCCGGCCCGCAGCGCCTTGCGCGCGTTCTCGACGCAAATCAGCATCCGTTGCGAGAGCGTCGTGCCGGTAATTTCGGCAACGGTGTCGTTCGTGGCGTTCAATTCGAAATGCGCGTGTGCGTTGACGAGTCCGGGCGTGACGCACGCGGCGCTCAGATCGTAGTCGCCTTCCGCCGGCCCGATCGTGGCAACGGTCCCGTTCTCAATGCGCAGATCGACGTTTTCCCGCGGTTTCTCGAGCGTTCCATCGTAAAAGACACCGCAGCGGACGATCACGATGCGGCCGCCTCGAGGGCGTGGAAGGCCTTCGAGGTCAACTCGTGATCGATGACGCCCGCAATGAACCGCGACGCTGCGCGGACCTTCGCCAAGTCGACGCCCGTTTCGATGCCCATGCCGTGCAACATGTAGAGCAAATCTTCGGTGCCCAAATTTCCCGATGCACCCGGCGCGTAGGGGCAACCGCCGAGACCGCCCGCCGACGAGTCAAAAATTGCCACACCGTGCTGAAGTGCGGCGTGCACGTTGGCCAGCGCCGTCCCGCGCGTGTCGTGAAAGTGCAACGCAATGCGCTCGAGCGGGAGCGCGCTTCGCAGTGCGGGGATCAGCGCGTCGACCTGACTTGGAACTCCCACGCCGATCGTGTCGCCGACCGAAATTTCATCGCAGTGCATCTCATAGAGCGCCCGGGACACATCGACCACTTTCGCCGGTGCAACCGCGCCGTCGTAAGGGCAGCCGAACGCCGTCGAGACATACCCGCGCACCCAAATCCCCGAGCGCTTTGCTTCCGCGATCACTTCGCCGAACACGCTCAGCGACTCCGCAATCGTCATGTTGATGTTGCGTCTGGTGAAGGTTTCGGATGCCGCGGTAAACACGGCGACCGCTTCCGCCCCCGCGGCTTTGGCGCGTTCCAGCCCTTTGAGATTCGGGGTGAGGACGACGTACCGCACGCCCGGCTTGCGGCGAATTCCGGTGAAGACTTCCGTGGCATCGGCGAGCTGCGGGATCGCC
>JAFAIW010000021.1 GCA_019236495.1 Vulcanimicrobiota bacterium
CTTCCGTTTGCTGACCGGCGGCGATTCGCGCGCGCTGGCGCGCCATCAATCGATGCGTGCGCTCATCGAATGGAGTTACGACCTGCTGGTCGCACCGGAGCAGCAGCTCTTCCGCAAGCTCTCGATCTTCGCCGGCGGCTGCACGCTGGAGATGGCCGCTGCGATTTGCGGCGACGGCGACGAACTTGCCGTGCTCGATCCTCTCTCGTCGCTGGTCGAAAAGTCATTGCTGCAAGCCGAACCATCCGATGCGGGCCCGCGCTACGCGATGTTGGAGTCGGTTCGGCAATACGCGCGCGAGCGTTTGGTCGAGGAAGGCGAAGAGCCGGAGGCTGCGCGCGCGCACGCAATCGCGTTCGCAGCGCTGGGAGACGAAATTGCTCGAACGTACGACACGACGCCGGATTCCGTCTGGAGCGCGCAGGTCCAGTCCGAACTGGAGAACTGGCGCGGGGCGTTAGCCTGGGCGTTCGGCATGCAGGGCGACGTCGCAATTGGGCAACGGCTCGCCGGTGCGCTGCTCCCGGTGTGGCGCCGTTACGCGGCCATGGAAGGGCGGCAATGGGTTCGCAGAGCGCTGGAAACGTGCGATGCCGATACCGACGAAAGGATCGTCGCCGCGCTCGAACTTTCGGAAGCGGCGATCGCCGAAGGCTTCTATCAATATCGCTCGAGCTACGAAGCGGCGGAGCGCGCCCTGGCCCACTACCGGCACCTCGGCGACGCGCGCGGCATCCTCCGGGCGCAAACGCAAATTGGATTTGGCTATCTCTTCACGGGTCGAAGTGCGGAGGGTGAAGCGTTATTGCGGGAGGCGCTCGACTCCGCAAGGTCGCTCGGTTTGCCGGAAAGGGCCGGCTGGATTTTGGTGCGGCTGGGTTTGGCGCGCGCGCTCGCCGACGACGCGGACGGCGCACGCGTGCACTATTCCGAGGCACAGACGATCGCTACCGCCGCCGCGAACTATCGCATGTCGGCGGAAATCAAAGTCGAGCTCGCAGATTTGGAATTTCGCAGCGGTGACGCACCCGCGGCGGTGCGCCTCGTCGGCGACGCCATTCAAGATTACCGCGCGCACCGCGACCGCGGCAATCTCGCGAACGGCCTGAGCAACGGCGCGGCCTATCTCGTTGCGCTGGGCCGGTACGACGAAGCGCGCACCTTCGCGCGCGAAGCGGTTTTGCTGTTCCGCGATCTTCAGCGCGAATTCATTCTGGTCATCGCTCTGCAGCACGTCGCCGCGGTTGCGGGATTACGGCCATGCGGGGACGCGAAACTCGCTCTCGAGGATCGGCGGCGGTCGGCGCATCTCCTCGGCTATGCCGACGCGCGCTTGCGGAATTTGGAAGCCCATCTTGAGTTCACCGAACAGCAAGAGTACGACAGGCTGCTCTTCGCGCTACGCGATGCGCTCGGCGACGAAGAACGGGAGAGACTGATGGCCGAGGGCGCTTCCTGGAATGAAGACCGCGCGGTCGCCGAAGCGCTGCTCGTCTGAACGGTCGGTGAACATCGGAGAGAGTGGGATTCGAACCCACGGAACCCGTTAAGGTTCAACGGTTTTCAAGACCGCCGCATTCAACCGCTCTGCCACCTCTCCAAGGCGCGCAGTTTGCTTGTTTGGCCGATCTCCCTTGTGGCGAGGGCCTCACGGGTGGGGCTGTGAAAGACTCTCCCGGTGACCTCCATCACGCAGAGCTGGAACCCCGGCTTGATCGTCCTGCACGTCGTCGCGGACGGCCTGATCGCGCTCGCCTATTTTGCCATCGCCGGCGTAGTGTTTTACTTCGTACGAGCGCGCCGCGACACACATTTCAGGCTGGTTTTCCTGCTCTTCGGCTTGTTCATCGTTGCGGGCGGCGCGACGCACCTGATGGCCGTCTTTTCGTTTTGGTATCCGTCGTATTGGGCGATCGGCATCGTCAAAGCATTCGCCGCCGCCCTGTCGATCGGCACGGTGCTGCTGATAATTCCCATCCTTCCGAGAGCCTTGACGCTCGAAAGCCCCGAGGAACTCGACCGAATCAATCGCGCGCTTGAAACCACGCTCGAAGAGAAGGAACGCTTGCTTGCCATGTACGAGCGCGAGCATCGCGTCGCGGGCGAATTGCAGCGCGCGTTCCTTCCGGTGCGATTACCCGACGTGCCCGGATTGGCGTTTGATGCGGACTACGAAGCGGGCGTCGCCGAGTCCGACATCGGCGGCGATTGGTACGACGCCTTCCCGCTGGCCAACGGACGGCTTGCCATTTCGATCGGAGACGTCGCAGGCCGGGGACTCCATGCCGCGGTCACGATGGGAAAGGTGCGCCAATCGTTTCGCGTTTGTGCGCTGCAAGATTTCGACACAGCAAAAGCCGCAACGTTTGCCGAGAAGATGCTCGAACTTTACGACCCCGGTGCGATGGTAACCGCTTTCTTTGCCGTCTTCGATCCGCTGACGCGCGAGTTGATGTATACCAATGCAGGGCATCCACCGCCGATTCTGGTGGATCGCGACGGTCGCGTGACGATGCTCGGCGGGACGAGTCCGCCGCTCGGCATCGTGTCGAAGGCCGCCATGAGCCGGCTAACGCTCGAGCTGGATTCGCTGCTCGTTCTTTACACCGACGGTTTGGTTGAATCGCGGCACGACATCGTCGCCGACACCGAGCGGCTGGTCGAAGTAATCCACGCAATACGCGAAACGCATCCCGCACATCCCGCTCGGGCGATTCGCGCCGCGATGCTCGAGGGACCGGCGAAAGACGACGTGGCGATTCTCGTTCTTTCCGTGCTCGCAGATGCGACGGAACCGATCGACGTCACCCTTGCCGCCGTGCCGGAGAGCTTGCGCGCCGCACGCCTGGTCTTGCGCCGGTTTGCTTACTCGGTTGGTTGCGGCGAGGAACGCGTGCGCGTGCTGGAAACCGCCGCAGGTGAGGCGATCAGCAACGTCATCGAGCACGCCTACGGCATTGAGCCGGGAACGGTCCGGATCGTGGCGCGCGCCGAAAATGGGAATATTTTTCTCGAGGTGGAGGATCGAGGGCAATGGAGGCCGCCGCGAGACGAGGGTCGCGGGCGTGGAATTCCCATGATCAAACTCCTCGCTACCGACTTCCGATTGGAACGCGGGCCGAGCCGTCACCGCGCGCTATTTTCGATGCCGATTGCCGAGCCGCAGTGGGCGTTTGCGCTGGAAGGGAAAGACGTATGACCGAACAGGGACGCTTCGTCTTGTCGATCGTCGACGGCGTGCCGGTCGTCGACGTGAGCGGCGATGTCGACATTTCGAACGTCGCCGAGTTCCAAAAAGTGATCGCGGCGGCGGCCGGGCACGACAACGCCGGCGTTGTGACGTCGCTCCGGAACATCAACTATCTCGACAGCCGGATGGTGCACGAGTTGTTCACGCTGTCGAAGCGCTTCTCGCAAAACCGGCGCGCGTTCGCGGTCGTGTGGCCCGAGTCTCGGTCGGCGCGCTACATCCTCGAAGCCGCCGGCGTGCCGCTCATCGTCGACTTCTACGATACGCTCGACGTCGCCGTCACCGCCGTGAAGCGTCCGGCTTCATAGCGTCGCGTGATGCGGCAACGCTCGCTCTTCGCCGCAGCGCTGCTATTGGGCACCATGGTCGCGGCATGTTCGGGGCAGCCGCAAATCCCGCCGGCATCGCAGGCGAACGTTCAAGCGAATGTACGTCGCGCGATCGCATCATCGAGCGTCACCACGCCGCTCGTGTGGATGGTCAAAGAATCCGGCGAAACGGCGCCGATTTTGGAAGCCGCGGTACAGTCCGGCGATTACATTTCCACGCTGATTGCGCGCGCGCAGCCCGACCTCGTCACGCGCGTCGGCGGCTGGACGCACGTCTACGGCACGGCGAACAGCAGCGCCACGGGCGCGTCGCCGCCTCCGGCATCGATGCAGTACGCGCTCGCGCGTTGTCCGACCGCGCAAATTCAACTTTATGACGGCGAGCATTGGCCGATTACCCCCGAAGACGAGCAAGACGATCCGGCAGGCGCGATTCTGAGCGGAGCCGCGCAGGCGCGGAGCACCGCACCGTGCGGCGCCGGCGGTTTTTCGAGCTACCACTCCGGGACGTCGCCCGATGGAATCTTCGAAGGCTGGGATTCGTGCACGTACGACAACCAGAGCACCGGCGCGTTCTACAACGAGCTAGCGAATGGCATCAGCTTGCACGATCCCATCGGGGGCACGAGCTGGACGCCGTCCGATTGGAGTACCCTCGACTACTACAACACGCAAGGGCAGACGCTCCTCAGCCAATCGCCGTGGGATCTGTGTTACGGTTCGATCTCGTTCTGGCTCTCGGCCGTTCAGAACCGCTTCGTGGCGGCGCGCGCGGGGAATCCGGCGATCGTGTTGTGGACGGAATACTCGTTCGGCGATGAAACCGAGAACATGATCGTGCAGGCCATCAAGGCGGCGCAAACCGCCGCCATTCCTCCGCAAGCCGACGTCATCGAATATCCGATTACCCCGACGCCGCGGCCGGAGTGTCCCGATCCGTACATTTCACCGACGCCGCCGCCGCATTCGTTTACGACGCGGTGTACGTTTGCGGTGCCCAGTCGCTTACGCCACCTGATGCAGTTCTTAGGACGCCCCACGCCGACGCCGACGCCGACGCCCTAACCCTTGCCGGCTCGATCCCCCTGCGTGAAGGGAAGGCGACAACCGCGCCGCGCGAGGAAGGCCCGCCTATGCCCACTATCGTGATCCCGACGCCGTTTGGGCGCTCGCTCGTGGTCGAAGCCGACGACGAGGCGATCGTCGAGGCGGAATTCCGCTCCGTTCGCGCCCCGGCGCGAGCGCCGGCGAACGCGCTTCTGCGCGAAGCGCGCGCTCAAGTGAACGCGTATTGCGCGCGCAAGCTCCGGCACTTCGACCTTCCGCTGCGCTTCGCCGGAACGGATTTCGAGTGTAAGGTCTGGCGCGCCGTGGCGGCGCTCGGTTTCGGCGATTTCGTCGCATACGGCGAGGTGGCGCGCGCGGTTGGGGAGCCGCTCGCGCAGCACGGCGTGGCTCGCGCGATGGGCCGTACGCCCATCGACCTCTTCGTGCCGGCCCATCGCGTCATCGGCGCGGACGGCCGGCTCAAAGGTTGCGCACCGCGATCGATGCGCGCGAAATTGTTCGCATTCGAGCGCGTTCCGAAGAAAGCTAAAAACCCAGGTCGCGCTGCGCCTCGATCATGATGCCGACGCCCTGATTGCGGTCGGCCAGCTCGCCCGTGTCGGTGAATTTTGCCGCAAAATCGAGCGACCGCAATCCGAACAAAAGGCTCGAATGCGCGTGCCGCACCCCGTACGCGAGGATCATGTCGACTTCACTGGCCTGTTCGTCGCGATCGACCGCCGCCGACCCGTCGCTGAACAAGTAATGATCGGCTCCGAATAATCGCGGCGCGGCGCCGAACCGGAATTCCACGAAGTGCGAGCTTTGCACGGGCAAATGCGCGATGAATTCGTACCGTCCGCCCGCCAGGCGCGATGAGACCACCTGATTCAAGTTCGGCAGCGGCGTGCGTTGGTTGACGATGAACGTTCCCGCGCCGAGCCACAGCCGGCCGAACCGATCCAATCCGAAGTCGAGCGTGCTCGTGAAGATCCCCAGCGCCGGCGTCGCCTGCCCGTAGTGCGCGCTCGCCGCCTGCGGCGTGCTGACGACCGGAATGCCCTCCGCCAACAGCTCGACGCGCGGAATCCGTAGGGCCATCTCGAGCAACGCCCCGGCGCCGACACCGCGCTGCG
>JAFAIW010000046.1 GCA_019236495.1 Vulcanimicrobiota bacterium
CGAGCATTTCGCCGCGCACGTCGACAGTGATCTTCTTCGAGAGGTCGCCGCGCGCGACGGCGATCGTGACGTCGGCGATGTTGCGGACTTGCGAGGTGAGGTTCGAGGCCATGAAGTTCACGGACTCGGTGAGGTCGCGCCACGTTCCGGCAACGCCTTCGACCTTTGCTTGTCCGCCGAGTTTACCTTCGGAGCCGACTTCGCGCGCAACGCGCGTGACTTCACCAGCGAATGAATTTAACTGATCGACCATCGTATTGATGGTGTCTTTTAATTCCAGAATCTCACCGCGCGCCTGAACGGTAATTTTGCGCGAAAGATCGCCCTTGGCGACGGCGGTGGTCACGTCGGCAATGTTCCGGACTTGGTTCGTCAAGTTACCGGCCATCGTATTCACGGAGTCGGTCAGGTCTTTCCACATACCGGCAACGCCCTTGACCTGCGCCTGTCCACCCAGTTTGCCTTCGGAGCCGACTTCGCGTGCGACGTGCGTCACTTCGGACGCGAATGCGTTGAGCTGGTCGACCATGGTGTTGATGACTCGCGCGGACCGTAAGAAGTCGCCGCGCAAAGCCCGGCCTTCGATCTCGATCGCGGTTCGCTGCGAAAGATCGCCGCGCGCAACCGCGCCGAGCACGCGGCCCGTTTCGGCCATCGGCTGCGTCAAGTCGCCGATCAAGCCGTTCACCGAATCCATGTAGCCTTGCCATTCGCCCGTTGCTCCGCCGAGCGAGGCGCGTTGCGCGATGCGGCCATCGCGTCCAACCACGACGCTTACGCGCTTGAGCTCTTCGGCGAGTCGCGCGTTGCGTTCGATAGCGCGATTGAAAGCGTCCGCGATCTCTCCGGCCAGTCCGATGCGATCTTGTGAAAGGCGAACCGAGAAATCACCGTGCGAAAACGCGCGCAGCGCCTGAAGTAAGTGGCGCGGATCGATGGTATCGGACGGCTCGGCGGTCTGGCCGTTTTTCGCGGCCTTCTTGAGCGTAGCTTGCGACATAGACGGTAAAAGCTCCCAAAGCAAAAGAGAGGGGAAGCCGTACCTCGCTTTTTCCCCAAACGGCATACCCGAAACCAGGCGAGCGGAAAAAAGGTTTAGCTCCCGGCGGCCAGGGGATAACGTGCAATACATGCTGCGCGATAGCATGGTGTCGGTTTCCGACGACCGGCTGCGACGCACTCTCGACCTCTTGGCCGAAGCGGATCGCACCATTGCCTCGTCTCTGGAACCGACCCAGACGATGCCCGCGCTCGCACGCCTTCTGGCGTCCGAGTTTGCCGACTATTGCCTCATTCAATGGCGCAGCACCGACGGCACTGCGCTACGAGCGGTTGCAGTTTCGCCGGCGGTGCGCATCGCCGTCCCCGGCAGTATCGCCGAGGCTTCGCGCGAGCGGCTCGCGGCGGAGGGACTACCCAACTATCTTGGCTGTCCGATTGCAGCCGACGGGGAAACGCACGGAACGCTTGTAATGGCCGCTCGGGAGGAGCGGCCATTCGATGTTGCGGACGCGCAAATCGCCGAGCACGTCGCCTTCCGCGTAGCATTGACGCTTCTGATGCTGGCATCGATTCGCCGCGAGCATCGCGTCGCCGACCGTCTGCAGCGGGCCCTACTGCCGGAATCGTTTCCCACCGTCGAAGGCCTGGAGCTCGACGGCGCGTACCGCCCGGCCGGCGCGGAGTCGGAGGTGGGCGGCGATTGGTACGACGCGTTTCCGCTATTCGATGGGCGAGTCGCCGTGTCGATCGGTGACGTCGCAGGACACGGGCTCGAAGCGGCGGTCATCATGGGTGAAGTTCGTCAAGCGTTGCGCGCCGCCGTGATCAGCGCCCCCGAACCGTCAGACGTTTTGGAAGCGGTGAACGGGATGCTGAATTTGCGCGAGAACATCAGCATGGTCACGGCCGTCTTCGGAATTTACGATCCGCGCACGCACGTGCTCCGTTACGCGGTCGCCGGGCATCCCGCGCCGATCGTCGTGACGGCCGACGGCATAGCAGACGTCTTGCCCGGCGGCGGTCTGCCGCTTGGCGCCGCTAATGCAATCCACGCGCGCGATTGGACCTTTGCATTGAGCAGCGGGTCGCAGGTGGTTCTCTACACCGATGGCCTGGTGGAACACTCGCGCGACGTCATTACCGGCGAGCAACAACTGCTCGATGCCATTCGCGGCGAGTTACGTCGTGGCGCTTCGCACCCTGCGACCGCAATCCAAGAGCGTGTGTTCGAAACGATGGGGAACACGGACGATGCAGCCACGTTGACGTTGACGCGCCCGCTCGAGCACTCGCACGACGTTCGGCTGACGTATTCCGCGATTCCGGTCGCGGCCGGCTTGATTCGCTCCGCGCTACGCCAATACGCGCGCGATCATTCGCTCAGCGACGAGGTAGAGTTCAAGCTGACGGTGGCGGTGGGTGAGGCCGTCGCGAATGCGGTCGAACACGCCTACACGGAACGCGACGCGGGACTTCTGCGCGTGAGCGTCTCTCGCACGTCCAGCGCGCTGGTCGTCGAAGTGGAAGACGACGGTCGATGGCGCCCATTTTCGCGCCGCGACGAGCGCGGGCGCGGGATTCCGTTGATGCATGCGATGTGCGACGGCGTTCAGATCAAATCCACGCATGCAAGTACGACGATCACGTTGACCGTTGCAATACCAACGCCGCGTTGATTCCGCCGAACCCTGAAGAGTTTGAAAGAACGGTTCGTTGTTCGAGACTGCGCTCGTTCGCGCTGCAGTTGATCGTCCTTTTGGAGTCGGTCGAACGAAGGTTCACCGCACCGGGCAAGATCGAATCCTGCATGCCGAGTAACGAGACGGCGATTTCCCACGCGCCGGTCGCGCCGAGCGCGTGTCCGTGCTGACCTTTCGTGGCACAGACCGCAACGTCAGGTGAACGCGATCCAAACACGTGCCCGTACGCTTCCAGCTCGGTGCGGTCGCCGAGCGGCGTCGACGAACCGTGCGCGTTAATGCAATCCACGTCGCCCGGCGCAATCCCAGCGTCGTCGAGCGCCAACTGCATGGCGCGCGCGACTTGGCTTCCGTCGGGGCGAGGTGCCGACATGTGGTACGCATCGTTTGAAAGGCCGAAACCCTTAACTTCCGCGTAGATCGGGGCGTCACGGCGCGCTGCATCCTCGTACCGCTCCAGCACGAGCATTCCCGCACCTTCGGCCATGACGAATCCGTCGCGCTGCGCATCGAAAGGGCGGCTGGCGGCGGCGGGATCGTCGTTGCGTCGCGACATCGCGTTGATCACCGTGAACGCCCCGAAAATCAACGGCGCTAGTGGGGCTTCCACTCCGCCCGCCAGCGCGGCGCGCGCTTCGCCGCTGGCGACCGCGCGAAACGCCTGCCCCACGGCAACCGTGCCCGATGCGCATGAGTTCGCGTTCGCAACGTTTGGACCGCACAACCCGAACGCAATCGCGACGTTCGAAACCGACGATCCTCCGAAAACGGAAATCGCAAGGAGCGGACGCACCACCTCGATCCCCTTGGTGCGGAATTCTTCCGACTGCGCTTCCGCATATGCGAGGCCGCCGAGAGCCGAACCGATATAAACCCCGACGTCGTTTCCGTCTCCGTTGACGTGATAGCGGGCGTCGTCCATCGCCAAGCGCGCGGCGGCAATGGAAAATTGCGCGTATCGTTCCGTCCAGCGCAACCGCTTCGCATCCACGAAGTCGGTTGGGTCGAAGTCGACGACCTCACCCGCGATGCGCGAATTGTACGCGGAGGCATCGAATCGCGTGATCGGGCGCACGCCGACTTTGCGCGCGCGCAGCGCCGACCAAAAGAGGTCTTTTCCGATGCCGATCGGCGTGACCACGCCGATCCCGGTGACGACCACGCGATGCTTACGCACGCTCGGCCAACGCCTTGATGCAGCGCAACGTTTTCGCCGCGATGGCCCGCACGAAGAACTCTCCTACCACGTGCTTGCCCAAAAAGTCGCGCGCGACCGGAAAAGCAAACTCCAGATCGTGCACGATCGACACGCGCGTGCCGGCCGCGGTGCGCTCGAACTTCCACTCGACGTCCATCCCGCGCGTCCAACCTCGGACGTGGTGAAACCGAATGGAGGGCGTCCGTTCGTCGTTCCATTGCCGGGCAACCCACGACACCGGGATGAAATCGCGCCATGCGCCCATCGCCAGGGTTTTTCCGTCTCCGTCTTCGCGCAACGTCCGCACGTAGCGATAGTGCGGCAAGAATTCGGGCCAGCGCGCCGTGTCGGCTGCCAAAGCGAAGATCCGCGACGCCGGGGCGGCAATCTCGATCGCATTTTCTGTGTGCGTCATGCCACCATTCGCGCCAACACGAGCGGTCCGAGCGAGCGTGCTTCGTCGCTTCCCGAAATTGCGCGCATCAATGCGGCACGCAGCCCGCTGTTACGCTCGAGATTCCGGGCGACACGCCGTGCCAGCCACGGGCGATCCACGAGCGTCGCCATGACGGCGGCCAGCGCGCGGCGGCGCCGCAGGTCTTGACCATGTTCGCGCGCGTACGCGGCCAATGCAGCGGCGGGGTTGCCGCTGCGCAAAGCCGCCGCAACGGCAGACGCTGCGCGTAAGCCGCTACGCAATGCCAAGTCGACTCCTTGTCCCGTGAACGGGTCGATGAACGAAGCGGCGTC
>JAFAIW010000091.1 GCA_019236495.1 Vulcanimicrobiota bacterium
CGCCCGAAAGCAAGCGATCGACGTCGCCCTCATCGTAGCTCGCGACACGACCGGCGCTGAAATCGCTGAAAGCGGACCGATAGCGGTCCCACCGCTGCGCGATCGACGACCAGCTCAACCCGGCCTGAAACACCGCGCGCGTCATCACCTCTAGGTAGTCGTCAAGCGAGGCCGGCGCGATACGGTCCGGTATCGTGGGGACCGACATCGCCTACCTACCCAGGGATTTCGGTCGCCCAGCGACCAAAAGCGTCGGCATAGCGAGGGTAGTTCGATGACGAAGAGCGTCCTCTTTGCCGAGTATGCAGCCTATCACGCCGATCCGCGCAATCGTGCCTGTCACGCGGTGGGCATCCCGCTGATCGTGATGGCCATCCTGGGCCTCTTTGCACTCGTCAACGTTGGCCCCACCAACCTTGCCGTCGTGATCGCCGCGCTTGTTCTGCTCTATTATGCATCCTTAGATATCCTGGGCGCCGCGATCTCGGCCGTGATCTTTACCGCACTTTATGGAATCGGCATTCATTTAGCGCCGCTGTGGAACGTTGCAGCCTTTATCGTCGGATGGGTGTTTCAGCTTATTGGACATCGCTACGAAGGCAACAAGCCCAAATTCTTGACCAACCTCATCTACCTGCTCGTCGGACCGCTTTTCATCTTTGAAGAGCTGGTGCTTGGCGCCGTAGGGGGCAAGCGCCCGACTTGAGGCGGCCAACCATTGCATTTGGGGCCCACACCTGCTAGGATGCCTCCATAAAAGGTTTCGAAGCTCCGCACGGTCCTTTTCCGAGTACTAGGCGAGTCGAACCGGTTACAAAAGTAAAGTCTATTAGGAGACTCGTCAGTGTACGTTGATGAAAAGTTAAACTGCGTTGATTGCGGCCGTGAGTTCGCATTTACTGCAGGCGAACAGCAGTTCTACGCCTCGAAAGGCTTCCAGAACAAACCGAATCGTTGTCCCGACTGCCGCGCAGCCCGCAAGGCCATGCGCTCGCAGAGCGGCGGCGGCGGCGGTACGGGCGGCGGCGGATCGCGCCGTGAAATGTTCCAAGCCACCTGCAGCCAGTGCGGCGGTGTTGCGGAAGTTCCGTTCCAACCGCGCGGAGATAAGCCGGTGTATTGCCGCGACTGCTTCGCGAGCCGTCCCAGCTACCGCTAAGGGTCGCTAGAACGTAAATGAAAAGCTCGCCGTGAAAGCGGCGAGCTTTTTCATATGGAAAGGATCCTCGTGAGATCTCGCCTCGGACTCTTCATCGCCCTCGGTGCCGCAATCGGCTCCGCCATCGGGGCCGGCTCGCACAATATTGCGATGGGCCTCGCGCTCGGCGTCGCATTCGGCGTGGCCGTCGGGGTCGTTGCAGATCGCCGCGCCCGATAACTACGATCCGGGAAACGCGACGATCTGACGCCACCAAATGAGCCAACGCCCGCGCTGCCGGCGCAGCACGTAGACGTCATGCCCCCGCTCAGTCGTCTCGCTTTCTTGAAATTCGTAGGTCATTTCCCACTCGAGCGTCGCCACCGCAACATCTCGGCCAATGTCGATCTCCGGCGCGCCAAGTGCCGCATGCAGGATGCGCGCGCCTCGCACGAATGCATCGTAACTCTCGGTCACGGCCTTGCGCCCGCGTGCTACGCGCTCCAAACTCGGTCCGACGATGACCGCGTCCTTGGCGAAATACTTGCGAATCCGCTTGCCGATCGGTTTCTCGTCCGGATTTTGCCATGCGCTGTTGACGGCGTGCAGCACTTCCGTAATTTCATCCAGCGCCTTCATGCGGAGTGTGCCTTGCGCGCCGGCAGAAGCAAGGTGATCGCTACGACCGTCAGCACGTTGGCAACGAGCGCAACCGCCCCGGAATTCAACCCGAAGGGGGGAGAGAACGGCAAGAACGCCACCGCCAGACCGACGACGATCCCGGCGGCAATCGCCGCCGCTCCGACGCGGCGCCATGCCAAACCAAAGACGAACCCCGGGAACATCTGGGTGATGCCGTTGTAGTACAGCAGCAAGAGGCCGACGAGCGTTTCGCGGTTCTTGATCCAGAGCGCCACGGCCATCACCGCGATGATCAGCACCAGCGCGCGGAGCAGGCGCGTGCGCCCGCGTTCGCTCGTTCCGATCCCGAACAAGTCGCCGAGCACGTTCTTGGCAAGCGCGCTCGATGCCCCGAGCAAATGGGCCGAAACGGGAATCAGCGCCGCAAGGCACCCGGTGCCCGCCACGGCGCCGAGCACCCACGGCGGAAAGTGGCGCTGCACCACCAGCACGAACGCGGTATCGGCCGCCGTGCCTTTGAGGCCCGGCATCACCACGAGTGCGGTGAAGCCCGCAAAGAAAATCATCAAGAGCACGAGCGAATAGACGGGCAAGATCATCATGTTGCGCCGCAACACGTCGCCGCTCTTGGCTGAGTAGATCGCCGCGATGTTGTGCGGTCCCATGAAAAACCCCATGCCCTGCAAGAGCACCGTCGAGACGAACCACGCGGGAGGATAGCTTCCGCCGTCGTGCAGCGTTAGCCAGCCGGGTTTGGCTGCGAGCAAGTGATCGAACATCGCCGCCGGCGAGCCGAAGAAGACCACCGGCAAGGTGATGCCCGCAAAGAGCACCGCCGCTAAAATCAGCGCATCTTTGATCACGCTCGCCCAGGCCGTGCCGCGCAAGCCCACCGTGAAGACGAAGAACGCGATCACCAAAAATCCGATCGCGACCGCGACCGTGGTATCGTACGCGCCGTACCCGGCAATCGTCAGCAAGATCTGCATGCCGGTCAACTGCAGCGTGACGTAGGGCACGATCATAAAGAAGTGCAGCGACCCGACGAACGCGCCCAGCCGGCGGCTGTTAAAGCGATCGACGAAAAAATCCGCGGCGGTCAAGAGGTTGCGCTCGTTGCCGACCCGCCAAATCTGTGGCACGAGAAAATACCCGATGACAAACCCGATCGTCCCGTAACTCAAAATGTAGTACGAGGGAGCGCCCTTGCCGTATGCCCAGCCCGGCGCGCCCAAAAAAGTGAAGATGGTGTAGATTTCGCCCGCTGCCAGCACCCACAGAAAGATCGTGCCGAAATTCCGCCCGCCCAGCAGAAACTGCTCGGGCGTCATCTTCACCCGATGCACGCCCAGCAGCGCAAAGATGATCGTGCCCGCCACGATGCACGCGACCATCGTGAGCGCGATGGTAGCCGGGCTCACCGGCGGCCCTCCAGGCGATAGACCGCAAAAAGAAAGCCGGGTGTCAGTATCACCCATAAGGCGATCCAGCCCAGGATAAAGGGCATCCCGAAGATCCGTGGCTCGACGCGATTGACCAGCGGCACGGCCACCGAGAGCATCGCGATCGGAATTGCCGCCAGTACGACCCGCAGCACCCGGACCCGCAATGGAAACATCGTCGCATACTCGTATAGCCGAGTCTCACATCCCTATCGCACCGCGAGGAGCCCATGGCAGGAAAGTACGACGCAATCATCATCGGAGGCGGCCACAACGGGCTCGTGACGGCTTGCTACCTCGCGCGTGCCAAGCGCAAAGTGCTGGTCTTGGAGCGGCGGTATATCGTAGGAGGCGCGTGCGTCACGGAGGAGACCTTTCCAGGCTTCAAAGTTTCCACCGCGGCCTACGTCAATAGCCTCTTTCGTCCGGAGATCATTCGCGACTTGAAACTGCGCGAGCATGGATTCGAAACGCTCGAGCGCAATCCGGCGTCGTTTTCCCCCTTTCTCGACGGGCGTTACTTGATGTTGGGCGCCGATCCCGAGAGCGATCAGCGTGAGATCGCCAAGTTCAGCCGTAGGGATGCGGAAAACTATCCACGATACAACGCGATGCTCGAGCGCGTCGCCGACGTGGTCGAACCGACGCTCGTCGAGAAACCCGCCGACGTCGTGCATCCGGGCCTGGGCGATCTTATGAGAATGGGCAAGCTCGGACGGCGCTTGCAAAAGATGGGCACGCGCATGGGTGAGGCGATGGAAGTCCTCACCGGAGCAGCGCGGCCCATTCTCGACCGCTGGTTTGAATCGGAGGAGCTCAAAGCAACGCTCGGGACCGATGCCATCATCGGCGCTTTCGCATCGCCCTCGACGCCCGGCACGGCGTACGTGCTCTTCCATCACGTCATGGGCGAGACCAACGGCAAGCGCGGTGTGTGGAGTTACGTCAAAGGCGGCATGGGCGGCTTGACGCAGGCGCTGGCGAACGCGGCGAAGTCGCTGGGCGTTGAGATTCGCACGGAAACGGAGGTCGCGAAGATCTTGGTCGACGGCGACGGCAGAGTTACCGGAGTCGCGCTGACCAACGGCGATGAATTCCGCGCAGCGACCGTAGCCAGCAGCGTCGATTGCAATCTCACGTTTCGCAAGATGATGGATTCAAACGTGTTGCCGGCAGACTTCGTGGAAGCGATCGATCGCATCGACTACAGCAGCGCTTCGATGAAGATCAACGTTGCGCTCGAATCGCTGCCGAGCTTCACCGCGTGTCCGGGAACCGGGCCGGGTCCGCAGCATCGCGGCACGGTGCATCTCTGCCCGGATCAGGATTTTATCGAGCGGGGCTTCGACGACGCGAAATTCGGCAAGCCCTCGCGCGATCCGATCGTGGAATGCACCATGCCGTCGGCGGTCGATCCGAGCGTCGCGCCTCCGGGCAAGCATTTGATGTCGATGTTCGTGCAGTACGCGCCCTACAAACTCAAAGACGGTACCTGGGACGAACAAAAAGACAAATTCGCGGATCGCTGTTTTGAAATCGTTGAGCAATACGCGCCGGGCTTTACGAAGTCGGTGATCGATCGTCAGGTCTTGAGTCCGGTCGATCTGGAGCGCAAGTTCAATCTCACCGGTGGGAATATTTTCCAAGGCGCGATGCCGCTGCATCAGTTGTTCATGATGCGGCCCGTGCCGGGGTACGCGGGCTATCGCACCCCGGTCAAGGGGCTCTTCTTGTGCGGGGCGGCCGCGCATCCGGGCGGCGGCGTGATGGGCGCGCCGGGGTATAACGCAGCCCGCGAGATTCTGAAGTGAGCTCCCGGACGATCGACGTTACGGAACGGCTGTACGAGTACGTGCTCGACGTTTCGTTTCGTGACGATCCGGTGTTGCGCGAATTGCGCGAAGAGACGGCCAAACTGCCGGAAGCCGGCATGCAGATCGGGCCGGACCAGGGGCAGTTCATGGCGCTGCTGGTCCGGGCCATCGATGCGCGGCGAGCTTTAGAGATCGGCGTCTTCACGGGGTATAGCTCGATTGTGGTCGCGCGGGCGTTGCCCGAACACGGGAAGCTGATCGCATGCGACGTCAGCCCGGAATACACGGCAATCGCGCGGCGCTATTGGGCGAAGGCCGGTGTAGAGAAAAAGATCGATCTGCGTTTGGGGCCGGCGATCGACACGCTCGACTTCCTGATCGCCGACGGCGGCTCCGGCACGATCGATTTTGCGTTCATCGATGCCGACAAGCCGAATTACGACGCGTATTACGAACGCGTTTTGCACCTGATGCGGCCGCGGGGAGTCATCGCGTTTGATAACGTCTTGTGGAGTGGCAGGGTAGCCGATGCGAAAGAAAAGGATACCTCGACGGTGGCACTGCGCGAGCTGAATGCCAAACTCGGCAAAGACGATCGCGTCGACGTAGCGATGCTGACGATCGGCGACGGAGTTACGCTGGCGTGCAAGCGGTGAGCGGGCGGCATTTCAAGGTAGCTGAGGCGCTGACGCGCGGGCCGGATCCGGGAAATCTCGCCGCCGCGATTGCACGCTTCGGCGACGTCGAGCTGGAGTTTTATGCACCGAAGGATATCGATCCGCAACATCCCCACACGCGTGACGAGCTCTACATCATTGCGCGCGGCTCTGGGGTGCTCACCGTCGCCGATGAAGACCTCAAATTTGTAGAAGGCGACGTGCTGTTCGTCCCGGCGCACGCCGGCCACCGCTTCTCGGAATTCAGCGACGATTTCGCCACCTGGGTGATTTTCTACGGTCCCGAGGGCGGAGCACGATAAGAGTCATCACGCTCAACGCGAACGGCATTCGCGCGGCCGCACGCAAGGGGTTGTATGCGTGGCTCTCGCGCCAAGATGCCGACGTTATCGCCATTCAAGAAACGAAAGCGCAAGAACATCAACTTCCGCTCGAAGTGAGCGCGGTGAGCGGCTATACCGCGGTGTTCGTCGACGCGCAGAAGAAGGGCTACAGCGGCGTCGCACTTTACTCGCTGCGCGAGCCCGATCGCATCGTGCGCGGCTTGGGCTGGCCCGATATGGACGCGGAGGGGCGATACGTGCAGCTCGACTTCGGCGATCTGAGCATCGCGTCGATTTACGTGCCGTCGGGGACGAGCGGGCCGGCGCGTCAGGAGGTCAAATACGAATTCTTGGACCGCTTTTTGCCGGTGCTCCGCGAAAAGAGCCGCGACGGGCGTCGGTATATCTTTTGCGGCGACTTCAACGTCGCGCACAAGGAGATCGATGTCTTCAGCCCGCGAAGTTGCTCGACCGTCACGGGCTTTCTGCCGCGCGAGCGCGCCTGGTTCGATCGCGTCACCGACGAGCTGGGATGGGTCGATGCTTTTCGCGTGGTCAATCAGGAGCCAAAGCAATTCACGTGGTGGTCGGGTTGGCCGAAAGCCTGGGAGAAGAATCTCGGCTGGCGCATCGACTATCAATTGATCTCACCGGAACTGCGCGGTGCGGTCCGCGACGCCTCGATCTACAAGGGCGATCGCTTCTCCGATCACGCACCGGTGACGATCGATTACGAGTTCTGACGAGACTATCGAACGGAAGTATCGCTCTCCACCGCCCAAGCGCTCGCGACGATTTTCCATCCATCGTCGAACTTCTGTTCTGCAAAAACGTAGCGTGCTCGTTGGACGATCGCTTTACCGTTCAGAGTGTATGTGAGAGTTGATGGAACGTTAAAGTAGGCCCGCGTCCCGTCTCTCGACACATTGACGAATTGAGCATTGCCGAAAACGACCTTGTCCGGGTTTACAAGGAGGCGGGCATGCTCTTCCGGCGTCCGCCCGACGAGCCTCGACCACCAGTCGTGTGCCCCGCCGGTTCCATCCCACACGAATGGACCAAACTGGTCGAGAACGACCATACTGTCGGCAAAGGCATCGGTTGGGTACGCGGTTTGCACCCGGTTAAATGCCGCAGCGAACGCCGCGACAGGTTTCATCAAGGCGGTGAGATCCGGTTTATCTTCGGCGAGCGCCGACATGGAGCACGTCAGAGCGAACGCAAGAGCAAATACCAATCGTTCCATACCTTCTCCGACTCACGCCGCCTCCGATTGGATGCAGCGACGCTACGAAGGGCGAAGTGCTCCGGAAATGCGTATCGTTTGTATCGGTGGCGGCCCTGCCGGACTCTATTTTGCCCTCTTGATGAAGAGGGCGGATCCGTCGCACGAGATTCGGGTGATCGAGCGCAATCGGCCCTACGACACGTTTGGGTGGGGCGTCGTCTTCTCCGATGCGACGCTCGACAATCTCAAGGCGGCCGATCAACCTTCGCACGACGCGATCCTCGACAGCTTCGCGCACTGGGACGACATCGAAATCTACTTCAAAGGCAGCGTCATCCGGTCCGGCGGCCACGGATTCTCCGGCATCGCGCGTAAGCGGCTACTCAACATTCTGCAGGCACGCTGCGAAGAGGTCGGGGTCGAGCTCGAATTCGAACGCGACGTAACCGACGTCGAATGGTTTCGCGACGCGGACCTGATCGTCGCGTCGGACGGCATCAATAGCCGCGTCCGAACACAGCACAAGGAGTTTTTCCAACCCGATCTGGACCGGCGACTGTGCAAATTCGTTTGGCTCGGAACGGACAAACCGTTTGAAGCGTTCACGTTCCTGTTCGAAGAAACACCGGCCGGCTGGTTCACCGTGCATGCCTACCGCTTCGATGCGGACACGAGCACCTTCATCGTTGAATGTCGCGAAGAAACGTGGCTCGCCGCCGACCTCGATAAAGCCGACACGGAGTACACGCTTGCGTTTTGCGAAGAGCTTTTCGCAAAATACCTTGGCAAGCATCGGCTCATGGCGAATTCACCGCACTTGCAGGGGCGCGATTGGGTGAATTTCACGCGCGTCAGCAATGCAAATTGGTACCACGGCAACATCGTGCTGCTCGGCGATGCGGCGCACACCGCGCATTTCTCGGTCGGCTCCGGGACCAAGCTCGCGATGGAAGACGCGATCGCGCTCGCGGCCGAGGTCGTCCGGGGTGACACTTTGGACGAAGCGCTTGCTCGCTATCAGGAGAGCCGCCGGATCGAGGTGCTGCGTCTTCAGAACGCGGCGCGCAACAGCACGGAGTGGTTCGAGAACGTCGCGCGGTACGCCAAGCTCCCGCCGGAACAGTTCGCCTACAGTCTTCTGACCCGCAGCCAGCGGATCAGTCACGAGAACCTCCGTTTGCGCGATAGGGAGTACGTCGGACGAACGGAATCGTGGCTGGCGCAGCAGTCCGCGGACGGCTTGCACCCAGCAAGCGGGCTACCGCCGAAAGCGGCACCGCCGCCCATGTTCACGCCCTTTCGTTTGCGCAAGCTCGTCTTGCGCAACCGTGTTGTCGTCTCGCCCATGGACATGTACAGCGCGGTCGACGGGCTTGCTAACGAGTTCCATCTCGTTCATCTAGGGGCTCGCGCCCTGGGCGGCGCGGGCCTCATTTATACCGAGATGACCTGCGTCTCCCCCGAAGGACGCATCACGCTGGGCTGCACGGGAATGTACAAGCCCGAGCACGCGGTGGCGTACAAAGGGATTGTCGATTTCGTACACGAGAATTCGCCCGCGAAGATCTGCCTGCAACTGGGGCACTCCGGGCCGAAAGGCTCGACGAAGTTGATGTGGCTGGGGATCGATGAGCCGCTGGATGAGGGGAACTGGCCGGTGATCGGCCCGTCCGCAATTCCCTACGGCGAGCAGAATCAAATTCCGCGCGAGATGACGCGCGCCGAAATGGACGTCGTACGCGACCAGTTCGTGCGCGCGACTCGCATGGGAATTGAAACCGGCTTCGACATGCTGGAGCTGCACTGCGCGCACGGGTACCTGCTCTCGAGCTTCATCACGCCGCTTCAGAACCGGCGCACCGATGAATACGGTGGGTCGTTGCGGAACCGGTTGCGCTATCCGCTGGAAGTGTTCGAAGCGATGCGCGCTGTTTGGCCCGAAGAGAAGCCGATATCGGTGCGCATCTCGGCGACCGACTGGCACGAGGAAGGGATTACCGCTGACGACGCCGTCGAAATCGCGCGCGCGTTTGCGGGAGCGGGTGCCGACTTGATCGACGTTTCGACCGGTCAAACGTCGCGCGATGCGAAGCCGGTATATGGGCGCATGTAC
>JAFAIW010000074.1 GCA_019236495.1 Vulcanimicrobiota bacterium
GTTCGCAAATTTCATATTGCTGAATTACCGGCAGGCGCGCGCGAACGCTACGCAGAGGAGTGGCGCACGGTACAATCCCGGTTCGTCGACCGGCCGGAGGGTGCGCTCGGCGATGCCGATCGCCTCGTTACGAACGTCATGCGCGACCGAGGGTACCCCATCGGAGAGTTCGACCAACGCGTCGCCGATATATCGGCCGACCATCCAAACGTTACGCAACATTATCGCGCCGCTCACGACATTGCCGTGCGGACCGAGCGAGGCGAAGTTAGTACGGAGGACCTTCGGCAGGCCATGGTCCATTATCGGGCTCTTTTCAATGATTTGCTGGGAACAACGGAAAGGAAAAATACGTGAGCGACCGAGATGCAACGCAGCGCGAGATGACCAGGACCGATTCGACGGTGCGCGACGAGACCTCGGCACCGGCGGCGGACGACCAAACCGCACGGGACGTCCGCGATTCGGAGCGCGAGGACGTCGACGACTCTTTCTTGCCCGATTCCCGGATGGAAACGCTTCGCGATCAATGGGCCGACGTACAAGCGGGATTCGTCGACGATCCTCGATCCGCCGTCCAGCGAGCGCAGGAATTGGTGAGAAACCTCGTCGATGAGCTCACGCAAACCTTCGCACGTGAGCGCGAAACGTTGGAAGGGCAATGGGATCGGGGCGGTCAGGCCGACACCGAGACCCTGCGCCTCACGCTGCAGCGATACCGTTCCTTCTTCGATCGATTGCTGCAAACGTAGCCGTCGTCTAATCCCCTTGCAGGTTCGTGCGCGTTCGGGCCGTACGAATGCCGCGAACCGTTGCAAGGAGTGTGTTCGTGCTTCGTTTTTTGCCGTTCGTTTTCGCGGTTGCCGTCACGACTGCCGTGTTGCCCATGCCCTCGGCCACGGCGCAGGCCGTAGCTAAAGACACGCCTGCGAAAACGGCGTCGGGCGTTGCGTACACCATACCGAAAGACTGGTCTTCCAAAGTACAGCCCTCGATTGTGGTGATTACCGCGCCGGAGAACGACGCGCGCGTCGTCATCGTCGATGCCGGCCAAGCGAAGGATGCCGACGCAGCGATGGCGGCAGCATGGGCGGCATACGAGCCTTCGATGAACCGTAAGGTCGAGATCGCGCAGGATTCACCCGGACGCCGCGGGTGGGACAAAGAGCGCGATTATCAGTACGTCACCTCGCCAAACGAACATCTCGTCGTCGCGTCGTTTGCCCTCTTCTATGGCGGGCATTGGACCGTCGTCATCCTCGAAGGCTCGCAGTCGACCTTTGAGAAGCGCAGTGGCGCGACCGACCTCATCATCTCGACCATTCGCCCGGCCAACTATCAGGAAGAAACATTCGCCGGCCGGACCGCGCACCGGCTCGACGCGGCGCGCATCGCGCAAATCACCTCATTCGTGAAAACGGGCATGGCGGAGCTGGACGTCCCGGGAGCTGCAATCGCGCTCGTCGATCACGGCAAAGTCGTGTTCGAAGGCGGATTCGGCGTGCGGCAACTGGGCGAGGCGGCGCCCGTCGACGCACACACGCTGTTTATGATCGCCTCGAACACCAAAGGGATCACAACGTTGCTTCTAGCGCGTCTCGTCGACCAAGGCAAGCTCCGGTGGGACGAACACGTGACGGACGCTTATCCGCCATTCCGACTCGGGAGCGACGAAACGACGAAACAAGTGCTGATTCGCGATTTGATTTGCGCGTGCACGGGCGTACCTCGTCAGGACTTGGATTGGCTATTGAACACGAATGCACAAACGCCGGTGCAGTCTACGTTCGATCAGTTGGCGCGAACAGTTCCCACCAGCAAGTTCGGCGAGATTTTTCAATATAGCAATCTCATGGCTTCGGCCGCCGGCTACATCGGTGGGAACATCGTCTATCCAAACAAACCGCTCGGAACCTCGTACGACGATGCGATGCAGTCGCTCATTTTCACGCCACTTGCGATGAACGATACGACCTTGAACATGCAAAAAGCGCTGGGCGGAGATCACGCGAGTCCGCATGGAAACGACGTCGACGCGAAGACGGAAGTGGCGAGCATGGACATCAACATGACGGCGATTCCCATCCGTCCGGCAGGCGGTGCATGGTCTTCGGCGCACGATTTGATCAAATACGTCGAAGACGAATTGACCCAGGGCGTGCTGCCGAACGGCGCTCGTTTCGTCTCGGCAAAGAACCTCTTGCAACGCCGCGCGCACACCGTACTGGTCAGCAAAGATATCTATTACGGTATGGGCTTGATCGACAACGAGCGCTACGGCATATCGGTTATCGAGCACGGCGGCGATCTCATTGGCTTCCACAGCAACTTCGTCGCCATTCCCTCGGCCCACGCCGGCGCGGTGATCTTGACCAACTCCGATTTGGGCTCCGACTTGCGCGACCGCTTCGTACGCCGTTTTCTCGAAGTGTTGTACGATGGGAAGCCGCAGGCCGCGGAAGACCTGGCAAACGATGCAAAGAACGACAAAGCCGCGATTTTAAAAGAGCGGGCGTTGATGACCGTTCCCGCGGATGCGGCCGCTTCCGCGCAGCTGGCAGCCCACTACACGAATCCGGACCTCGGGCACGTCGATGTGAGTCGCGACGCGCAAGGTACGGTGTTCGATTTCGGGGCGTGGAAGAGCCACGTCGCGACGCGCAAGAATCCGGACGGCACGATTTCGTTCTTGACGATCGACCCCGGCGTCGCCGGGTTTGAGTTCGTCATGACGACCGATCAAGGAAAACGCGGCCTGATCATTCGCGACGGACAACATGAATATCGCTACACCGAAGCAGCGGTGACGCCGGGTGGGTAACGCCGTGACGCTCGCCTCGCTCGTGCTTGCTGCAGTCTTGCCGGCGACGCCGGCGCCCATCGCCGGGCTGCATTTTCTCGTCGGTACGTGGAGTTGCACGTACGATGCGGGGCCCGTGCGGATGGCCTACGCTACCACGTACGCCTACGATCGCGACGGCCACATTTTGCGGCAGATTTCTTCATTCGCCGGCGGCGGCGACGAAGAGCTCATCGCATCCGACGCTACGCGCGGCGGCTGGACGGCGATGGTTCTCGACGATCAAGGAAACGCGACCGTCATGCGCGGGGCCGGAAGCGATCCAAACCACATCGCGTACCGCAGCGTTTACCCCGATGCAGGTATCGCGGTAACCTTCGATCGCGTCTCGGCAACGAAGTACACGCTGCACGCAACGGTGCGCACCGGCGGCAAAACGATCACCTCCGTCGATACCTGCGTGCGCGCCGAACGTTAGACCTGCACGCGATAGCGTAGGTAAATTACCCCGCCGCCGAACGAGTGGGTCTCGAGGAGTTGAAGGTTGCGGCGCAAGCCGGCTCGGAAGGCCGGCTTCCCGCCGCCGACGATGAGCGGGTGGACGAAGAGACGGCACTCGTCGATGAGACCGGCGTCGAACGCAAGCCCCGCGAGCTCCGCGCCGCCGATGAGTGCGTCGCGCTCCGATTCCCGCTTCAACTTGCGAATAGCCTCGGGTTGAAAGCTGCGTTCGACCCGTGCCTTGTGCGGAGCTGCATCCGTGAGCGTCCGAGAAA
>JAFAIW010000075.1 GCA_019236495.1 Vulcanimicrobiota bacterium
CGCCGAATCCAGCGTGGTCGATCTTTCCGGTCCGCAGCCGCGCCTGCTGCGCGAGGGAGTGCTTTCCTTGGAAGCGCTCAGCGAAAAGATCGGACCGATCGTTCGTCAGGCGGTAAAGGTTCGAAAGACGGAATGAGGCTGAAACGACTGTTCACGCTCGCGGCCGCATGGATTGCGGCTACCGCCATCGCGCCGCCGCCCGCAGCGCCCCCCGCATCGACGGCGATGAAGCTGGGCGATTGCGATCTCAAGACGGCTGCGGTCGATACGAATTTTCAGACCGGTGATTTTTCGATTCCGTCGCACATCGCAATGAACTGTCCGACGCGCGACATGCAAGCCGATCGAGCCAACGGCAACGACAAGAAGCGCGACGTCACACTTTACGGACACGTCACCATTCACGACGCTCAAGGTGCAGCCTCGCTGACCGACATGGGAACCGGAAGCGAAGGAGCACAAGGCCCTGCGACTTTGACCAGCGATCAACTCAACGTCAACGATATCAGCAAGGTGTACACGGCCACGGGCAATGTCGTCTACCTTCAAGGCACGCGTAAGATCAACGCCGACAAGGGCGTCCTCGACGACAAGACCAAGCTCTTGACGCTGTATAAATTGCATTTCACGCAAGGCACGCAGTCCGTCGACGCGGATCAAGGCGTGTTGAACGACCGCACGCACGATCTCGATTTGACCGGTACGGTGCACGTCGTGGACGGCTTGCGCAGCATGGACGCGGAGCACGTCCTCTACAATACGCAAAACGGCACGTTGCACGCGCGCGGGAACGTGGACATGCGCTTCCCGGGCGGCCCTGCGCCCGGACCCCCGGGCACGCCGGCTCCGAAAAAGAAACACCGGCTGATTCCGTTCTAAGATGGAGTCGCTCTTCGGGCAGGCCGAATCGCCGAAGGCGCCGCTCGCCGCGCGCATGCGCCCGCGCTCACTGGACGAGTTCGTGGGGCAGGCGGCCGTCGTCGGAAAAGATCGTGCGTTACGCGTCGCAATCGAAAGCGACGCCGTTCCTTCGTTGATCCTGTGGGGACCGCCCGGCACCGGAAAGACGACGCTGGCCGAGATCATCGCGCGCATGACCGGCGCCACCTTCACCTCGCTCTCGGCCGTGAGCGCCGGGGTCGCGGATTTGCGCCGCGTGATGAACGAGGCCGTGCAACGCCGCACTTTTGGAAAACGCACGGTGCTCTTCATCGACGAGATTCACCGGTTCAACAAGGCGCAACAGGACGCGGTATTGCCGTACGTCGAGAACGGTTCGGTGACGATGATCGGGGCGACTACGGAGAATCCATCGTTCGAGGTAAACTCCGCGCTTCTGTCGCGAAGCCGCGTGTTCGTCTTGAAGCCGCTCTCGGATTCCGACGTCGGTGCAATCCTCGATCGCGCCTTGGCCGACTCGGAGCGCGGCTTGGGAGGCAGCGGCGTGACGCTGTCCGCCGAAGGCCGCGACGCATTGGTGAACGCCAGCAACGGAGACGCACGCGTGGCGCTCAATACGCTCGAGTTTGCGGCGACGGCAGCTTTGGCAAAGAGCGGCAGCGGCGTCGTGACACCGGAGTTGGTTGCGGATGCGCTGCAACGCCGCGCGCGCAGTTACGACAAGGGCGGCGACGCGCATTACGACACGATCAGCGCGTTCATCAAGAGCCTGCGCGGCAGCGATCCGGACGCATCGCTGTATTGGCTCGCGCGGATGATCGAGAGCGGTGAGGATCCGCTGTTCATCGCGCGCCGGATGGTTATCTTGGCATCGGAGGACGTCGGCTTGGCCGATTCGCGCGCCCTGCAGGTCGCGATGGCGGCCCAGCAAGCCGTTCATTTCGTGGGAATGCCCGAGGGATTCTATCCGTTGGCCCACTGTGCACTGTATCTCGCGACCGCACCGAAATCGAATAGCGTCGGGTCAAGCTACGGTCGCGCCTTGCAAGACGTCGAAGCGACGCGCAACGATCCCGTGCCCTTGCACCTTCGAAATGCACCTACGGGATTGATGCGCGGTTTGGGATACGGTCGCGACTATAAATATGCACACGCGGAACCGGCATACGAACGGCAAACCGGATCTCTTCCACCGGCCGAGCAACTCCAGGAATACTTGCCCGAGAATCTGCGCGGGCATCATTACTATCAGCCCGGAACGCAAGGCGACGAAGCGAAACTGAGCGAGTGGATGGAGCGCCGGCGCGGGTGAGAAAAGAAACGACGGCCCGCTGCACCAGGGCCGCCGTTCTACCCGTTCCTACTCTCGGAGGTTTGTGCGTCTTTTAGGAGTTTCGCACGTCCGCATCGTACTGCCGGAATCTGAGAGATGCCTGAGGCTATCGAGAGAATTTATGCCGACCACGCCGCCACCACACCCGCGCGTCCGGAAGTGGTGGAGGCGATGCTGCCATATTTTGGCCACGGCGGTTACAATCCCAGTTCGCTGCACGCGGAAGGCCGGCGCGCACGTTCGGCGCTCGACGATGCACGCGAGCGAGTTGCGCGCTTGCTCGGCGCGCGCGCGAAGGAAATCGTTTTCACCGGAAGCGGTTCCGAAGCCGACAATTTGGCGATTTTGGGAGTGGCACGTGCGCGTCGCGAGCACGGACGTCACATTGTATCGACGGCGATCGAACATCATGCAGTATTGCACTCGCTCGATTCCCTGCGCGACGAGGGATTTGATGTAACCTTCGTGCCCCCCGGAGAAGACGGTGCCATCGCCACCGAGGCATTCGAACGCGCACTGCGAGCGGACACGACGCTGGCCTCCATCATGTGGGCGAACAACGAGCTCGGGACGTTGCAACCAGTCCGGCAACTTGCCGCCGTCGCCCGGCGTCGAGGCGTAGTTTTTCACACCGACGCCGTGCAACTGCCCGCGTATGCGCGCATCGACGCCGACGATGCCGGCGTCGACTTGCTGTCGATCTCCGCGCACAAGTTCTACGGACCCAAAGGCGTCGGTGCCCTTTACGTGCGTTCGGGAACGCCGCTGCTTCCGCTCGTTCTCGGGGGTTCGCAAGAATTCGCGAAGCGAGCCGGCACGGAAAACGT
>JAFAIW010000262.1 GCA_019236495.1 Vulcanimicrobiota bacterium
TTCCCGAACAGCCCGGTCGGTCCGGTCGACCAATACAATCAGGACATTGAGGAATTCAACGCGCTCACGCAGGCCGGCGGCGGTGCGCCCTGTTACCTGAACACGAACGTGGCACCGGTGGTCGGAACGCCCGACCCGGCGTGCGGCGCGACGTCGATTCGGAATCCCTATTACGGGATGGCCCCGCAATCACTCGTCGATCCGCACGGCTGGTATGAGCCCGGCCTCGACTTCCCGTTCATCTCACCAAATACGTTTTCTTTGATTCTCAACTACAAGCACGGCAAGTTCGCGATCACGCCCGCGATGTCGCTCGCGGAGGGCACGACGTACGGCTCCGCGGCGGACGTCGAAGGGCTCGATCCGCGCAATTGTTCGGCAAACCAGGGAAGCGTCGGCGTGACGACTGGGAATCCGCTCAATGCCGACTACACCTCGTGCGGTTTCGCGCTGACGAACAACGGATCGGTCCCCGGCAGCCTTTACATCCCCAATCCGCAAACCGGCACGTTCGACAGCTTCGGCGAATTCCGGCAACCGTGGCAATTCAATCTCGGCTTGACGGCATCGTACGACGTCAGCCCGCGCGCAACCGCACGCGTCATCGTGACGAATCTCGTCAACAAGTGCTTTGGTGGAACGCCGGAGCCGTGGACGGCCGCCAATCCGCCGAACAACGTCATCTGCGGATACACGTCGAACACGTTCTATAATGGCGGAAATTACTTCAATGGAGCGAGCTTCAACGACGTCGCCGCAAACGGCGTTCCCGAGAATCCTTACTTTGCTCAGTCGTTCGTCCCGTCGTTTGGTGACCCGTTCTCGTCGAACTATCCACTCGCTTTGAACGTGTACGCTTCGATCCAATTCAAGCTCTAGGCGTGCGCCGCACCATCGCCGTGGCCGCGTGCCGGGTTTTCCCGGCCGCGGCCTTCTTTTTTCTGACGCTGCACGCGCTCGGCGCGGCGCAGTCGTGCCAGCCGAAGCTCTATGCGCCGGCCGGAACGCCGTCGGTCAGTCCGGCGTTGCAAGGGCCGGGATTGCTGCTCGTCGGCGGCGGTACCGACATCGCGCGCGATTTCACATGGGCAAATCAAACGCTCTTCGGCACGCTGGCGGGGCGCCATGGCAACGTGCTGGTCTTGCGCGCGTACGGCGATAACGACTACGACGCTTGGATCTACAACGCGACGAGCTTCGCCTCGGTGCGAACGCTGCTCATCAAGCCGTGCGTGCCGCGCGCGACCGTCGATACACTGGCACCGTACGTCGACGCGGCCGACATGGTGTTCTTTTCCGGCGGCGATCAAGGCGACTACGCGCCGTGGAAAGGCACGGCGCTCATCGCCGCGATCAAACGGCTGTACGCGCGCGGCGGCATCGTCGGCGGCACGAGCGCGGGCCTCGCGATGCAAGGTGCGGTCGACTTCGACGCCGTCGCTGCCGACAGATTGAATGTCGAAGTGCATACCGCCGATGCGGTTCCGAACCCGTTCGAGCGGCGGCTCAGTTTGACGACCGGCTACTTCGCGTGGCCGCCGCTGGCGAATACCATCACCGACACGCACTACGCCAAGCGCAACCGCTTCGGCCGATCGGTCGTGTTCTTGGCGCGCGCGCAGCATGCCGGCTACATCTCGCCCTCGGTCGGATACGTGCTCGGAATCGACCAGGAAAGCGCTCTCGGGGTCGATCGTTACGGCCATGCGGTCTTGATGACGAGCGGCCGCTCGCGCGGCGTCTATCTCGTCAGCGCCGGACGCCAGCCGATAGCGCGCGGCCTGCCGTTCCACTACACCGTGCAAGTGTTGCACGTCTATCTCGACAATGCGAAGCTGAATTTAATGACGCATCAAGGCCAAGGCGACAGTTACGGCGTCACTGTGGATTCGCGAATTCCGGGGTTTTACTCGCGCGATCCCTACGAAGCGCCGCGCTAGCGCGGCTCGTACAGCTCGATCCGATTGCCTTCCGGATCGGCAATCCACGCGAACTTTCCGTACTCCGAATCGTCGCGGCGCTCGTCGATCCAGACGCCCGCCGCGCGCAAACGTTCGAGCAGCGCGTCGAGATCGTCGACCCTATAGTTGATCATGAACTCGCGGCCTTGCGGCTCGAAGTTTTCCGCTCCCTTTTCGAACGTCGACCACACGACGGGACCGCCGTCGGTAAACTGCATGAAACCGTCCGGCGCTTCTATGCCGAGGTGTTGTGCATACCAGGCATTCAACGCTTCCGGATCGCGCGTTTTGAAAAAGATGCCGCCGATTCCGACGACACGACCGTCACCCATTCTCACCCTCCTCGCACTTCTCGCCCTCTCGCCCTTCTCGCCCTTCGAGGCTCACTACGTTCGCACCTCAGGGTGACACATGGCGTCGCACCTCAGGGTGACGCGTGTGCAATCAATGCGCCGGAGTCGATCAGCTCGCGAGCGACCGCAATGTCCCCCGCCGGGATACGATCGTCGACCCACGGTGGAATGCGCTCGCGCGCGACGTCGTACGCCGCCTGCGTTCCCACACCCGAGCGCAGCGGCCGGCGAAATTCCGTAGCGGTTAGCGCGCCGAGCAGCTCGCACGCGAGCGCGCCTTCGACGTTGTCGAGCACGCGCGAGAGATTGCAGGCCGCCGTCATCCCCATGCTCACGTGATCTTCTTGCCCCGCCGAGGTGGTAATCGAATCGACGCTGTTCGGCCACGCCAGGCCTTTGTTTTCGCTCACCAGCGCGGCGGCCGTATACTGCACCAGCATCAGTCCCGACTGCAAGCCGGAGCGGCCCGTCAAGAACAGCGGTAAACCGCGATCCTCCGCGTTCAACAACAGATACAAGCGCCGCTCGCTGATGGCTGCGAGTTCGGCAATGGCCATCTTCAGGATGTCGGCGGCCAGCGCCACGGGCTGACCGTGGAAGTTTCCGCCCGTCAGGAATTCTCCGTCGTCGGGAAAGACGAGGGGATTGTCGGTCACGCTGATCGCTTCGATTTCCACCACGCGCCGGACGTGCGCCGCCGCGTCGCGCACTGCGCCGTGCACGACCGGAATGCAGCGATACGAATACGGATCTTGCACGCGCCCGCAATCGCGATGCGATTCCATGATCTCCGAATCGCGTAGCAAAGCACGCAAATTGTCGGCTACTTGCGCCTGTCCCGGATGCGGACGCAACGCGTTGATGCGCCGATCGAACACTTTGTCGGTTCCAAGAAAGGCTTCGAGCGACATCGCGCCGATGACGTCGGCGGCCGCCATCAAGCGCTCCGCGCGGAGCGTGCAAAGCGCGTCGATGCCGGTCATCACTTCGGTGCCGTTGACGAGCGAGAGGCCTTCTTTGGCTTGCAACTGGATGGGGCGCAAGCCGGCCCGTTCGAGGGCTTGCGCGGCCGGCATCAACTCTCCGCGATAATATGCTTGGCCTTCGCCGATGAGCGTGAGCGTCATGTGGGCGAGCGGTGCGAGATCGCCGCTCGCTCCGACAGAACCTTGCTTTGGAACGTACGGCGTGACATTTTCATTGAGTATGCCGACCAATAGGTCGAGCGTCTCCGTCCGAATTCCGGAATGTCCCGCTGCAAGCGAACTCGCGCGCAATACGCCCGCCGCGCGAACGAACCGCTCCTCGAGCGGTTCGCCCGTCCCCGCAGCGTGGCTGCGCACCAAGTTATATTGCAGTGCCGCCGCGTCGCTCGGGGCAACCGAAACGTTGGCGAGGCGTCCGAAGCCGGTGGTTACGCCGTAAATTGCATCGCCACGGTCGAACTGCCGGTCCACGAAACGGCGCGCCGCCTCGACCCGCGCGCGGGCAGCGGGCGCGACCGTGGCCCGCGCGCCCAATTCCGCGACCGCACGGATCGACTCGAGCGTGAGATGGCGGCCGTCGAGCTCCACCGCGGCCGCCGCTTTCGTAACCATCAGAACTGTGCTTCTACGGGCCTTGTGGCGCGCCCCATGGGTAGGCCGCCGGGTGCATCACATACGCCGGTCCCTGTTGAATGACGATTTCCTCGCGGTCGCGCAGCGGAATACTTCCGGGGTCGCGCCCGGTGTACGGCGTGCCGTTCACCGTGATGCGCAGTCGCGCGCCATGCGGAGCGTGTAACATCGCGGCTTCCGTCCAGCTGAGCGTCTCACCCCAGATATCGAAGAACTGCCCCAGCGTAAACGTCTTGCGAACCGGCGCCTCCACGTGAATGAGGCCGTCGGTCGCATGGGTGTGCAGCCAATAGAGGCAGCTTCCGCCGATCGGAATGCCGACGTTCGCAGGAACCTCCTCCGGCAGGCGGTTTTCGATGAGCTGCAAGTGCGCGTGAATGTGCAATGCCGCGCCTTCCATGCTTTGGCATTCGATCCCATCGATCGGCGCGCCGCCGAAACTATATTGAGCGAGCAAAAATGCGAGCACGTGTGGATAAAACATGAGTACCCGTGTATAAGCGATATTTTCTTGTGGAAAGGCTGTGAGCTTCTCGAAAAGGTACTTGCTCCGCCTTTTTTTCCTTGCTACCATGCAAGCACTTCGACACACATCGAAGGGCGGCCACCGTAAAGCCGCGTAGCAGGATGTTGACGATGAATCGCCACGTGCGACAATCCGAGTCCTGATACAAACCGTCAGTTTTCAGTCAGTGGGGACTCAGCTCACGCTGAGATTCAAACAGGCAAGGCAGACGTGATTACGGCGAAAGCCCGGCGTTCTGCGCCGGGCTTCCGCTTTTAGTTTGCTGCCTCGCCCTTCGAGGCTCGCGCTACGGCGCTCGCACCTCAGGGTGACACGGTTGCGCGCGCGAGCTTCGAGGCGTGGCCGTTGGACTTTCCATTGTAGAGCATCCGGATCGCACCGATCAGATCCAGCATTCGGCCGCGCAGTTCGAGCGGATCGATCACTTCGGCCTGTGCCCCCCAGCCAAGCGCCCATCGCAGCAACTCATCGACGTCCGCGACGCGATAGGTGATTTCAACCGCACCGTCACTGCGGCGTTCGATGTCTTGATGCGCGACGACGCGTGCCGCAATCGCGGCCTTTGCAACGCGCGGACTGAAGCGAATTCGCACCGTGCTCGTGCGATCGCTGTGCAACACGCCGCTGATCGACGCCGCCGCGAACGCTTCTACATTGAAGTCGCGCGGCCGCGTGAACGTCTTGGCCAGCACTTCCGGCTTTGCGACGTTGTCAACCGCGAACACGCGCGTGTCGCTGCGCAGGTGGTCGAATCCCACCAGATAAATCCGGCCCGAGCTCACGATGAAACCGTACGGGTCGACCGTGCGTTCGGTTCGGCGACCTTCTTTGTCGACGTACGTGAAGCGCACGCTCCGCGACGCGCGTTCGCCTTGGGAGAGGAGAGAAAACGCTTTCTCACCCTGTTCGTCCATGCGCACTTCGCTCAGACGGAACGCAACAGGTGAATGCGCTTCGACGCGCTCCTTAGTGCTGCGGCCGGCCGAGCCCAGGAGCTTCTCGGTGACGTCGTCGACGTACGCGCCGATCGTGCCGCCCAAACTCGCGCCAAGCGAACGAAGCGCAACGAGACCGAAGAGTTCGCTTGGGGTCAAATCCAAGCGCTTCAGACTGTAGCCTTCGGCAAAGCGATACGCGTTGGTGGAGCGGTCGAAAAACCACGGGAAGCCCGCATCCGAGAGCACCGCTAAGTACCGCCGCAAGCTGCGCGTCGAAGGCGAGCGCTCGCCTTCAGAAATGCGGCGCTTCAGCTCTTCGAAAGAATATCGCCCCTCATCGATGGCGTTCAGCAATCGCACGAGGAGCACGATTTTCGGCTCGGCCCGTTCCACGTTGTAAAGGATTGTGACACATTTGGGAGTGGTGTGCCATCAAAATGGCCTCAAATCGCGGCGGTCGGGCGAGGTGAAAAGCGGATTCGAGCGCGGGGTCGGCGTCGCGGTCGGCGAGGGCGTCGGACCGGGCCCCTGCGGCGCGGGCTTCGGGAAGCACCCGTCGGGAGCGCCGATCGGCGGCGCGGCGGGTTGGGGTGGCTGGATACTTGCACCGACGACGATTGGATAGTTCGAGCCGCCGTCGGTCATCGTCCGAACGCGATGCGCTTGGCGCGTCCCGGGTGCGAGATCGAACGCGGCGATGAGATAACGATTCGGCGCCGCTTGAACGGTCGCCGGCGTCGTCGCGCAGCCGAGTTGCACCGCCGCCGGCGCATCGTCGATCAGGTAACTCGCGCGCACCGGCCCGCCCCGCGGCGACTCGTAGAGAAAGACGGTCTGCGGAGCGTTCGTGGGATTCTGGAGCGCGAACGTGAGATCGTAAATCACGCCATAGTCGCCGTAGTCGTGGCCGCCGGCGCCGGGGTCCACGTTCGGCACGGTCGGCTCGCGATCGCCGATGGTGAAGGTTGCATCGGCCGCTCCGGCATCGTACGAAATCGTCGCCGTTCCGTAATGGCCGAGCGCGAAGAGTCCACCGCGATTTTTTCCGTCACCGGGCAGCACCGGCTGCGCGAGATAAGTGCGAGGATCCGCGTCGGGAGCGAGGGCCATCACGGTAATCGTCACGGGGCCGCCGCCGATGAGATTGAAATCGATCGCTTGCGCGACGCCGTCTCGCGGATTCATCGTCACGTCGCGCTCGGTCCACACCTGGCCCGGAATCAAATCCAGCAACGCGCCGAGCCCTTGTGCCTGCGCTTGCAAGAATTCGCGCGACACGACGTGTCCGACGGACATTACGTCGATATTCGGGCCGGCTGCCGCGTCGATGACTTGCACGCTCGCCGGAGCGTTGTCGGGCGCGCTAAAAGTCACCACGAGACGGCGCGACGCGTCGGCATTTTCATGGTAGTCGTACAGGCGCACGGGATGCGACGCGTCGAGCGTCCCGCGAAACAACACGCCGTTGCTTCGAATTCGTTCGGGGTCGTCGGAGTAATAGAGGAGCGTCGGTTGAAACGCCGGCGTTATCACGTTTTGCACGCTCAGTTGCACGTCGGCGGCGACGTCGAGATATTGATCTCCGCCGGCGATCGTTACGGGAATGCTCGCGGCAAAACTCGAGCCGGCTGCCAGGGGCATTTGCGGCGGAACGAACGTTCCCAACGTCGCAACCGCACCGGGCGCGAGGGCGACGGCATTGGCCAGGGCAATGCGCACCCGAGCAGCCACGAAGGCCGGGTCTGCCGTCGTACCCGTAACCTTTACCGAAACCTCGCGCTGGAGCGAGCCGGCATTGAATGCAACGCGCACGGGAATTTGCAGACTGTTTCCGCTTGCGTCGGTCACTTGGAGCACCGCTCGTCCGAGTTGCAACGCGCGCAGCGTCATCGTGCCACCCGCTTGGTCGACGCCGACCGCAGCGATCTTTGGTTCGAGCGTGGCGGTCAGCGGCGATGCATGCGGGCCGACCGCGACGGTCACGACGCCGCCCGGATTCATTGCAACGGACGCC